>JAEDKI010000026.1 GCA_016295895.1 Clostridiaceae bacterium
GCAAAAAGGATTATTTATGGCTGATTCTTTTTGCGGCAGTCAATACAACGCTTCACTATATGTTTGCATATATAGGGCTTGGCTTCAATCCGAGCGCAAGGTCAACCATTCTGGACTCAATGGGCGGATTCTTTCTGATAATCCTTTCAACGGTTATTTTCTCTGATGACAAAATAACGGCTTCGAAAATAATCGGCTGTGTGCTCGGAATTGCGGGAATTGTTTCGATTAACATTCAGCCGGGAGAGAATTTTTTTGAAAACATTACGCTGAGGGGAGACGGAATGATTCTGCTCAATGCCTGCTGTGCGGGCTTCGGCGGGATTATAACTCGGGTAGTATCAAAGAAAATGAATATGCTCAACGCCACGGGGCTGAGCATGCTTATCGGCGGAGCTTTTTTGCTGGCAATCGGTTTTGCCGTCGGCACGGACAGCGTGTGGAGCTTTAATTTTAAAGGAATGCTTGTTCTTTTCGCATTGATTCTGATATCTGCGGTTTGCTTCGGAGTTTATAACGAACTGCTCGCTTACCACCCGATAAGCAAAATTGCGATTTATAACGCTCTGATTCCCGTTCTTGGCGTTATATTTGCCGCTTTACTGTTAAAGGAAGAACTGAAAAAGCAATATTTCGTGGCGGTATTGATGGTTGCTGTCGGAATATATTTTGTAAATGCTGCCAAGGAAAAGAAATGATAAAAAACAATAAGCGCAGAACCTTTGAATTGCTCCGAAGGTTCTGCGCTTTTTTGGCTTTATGTACTTTTAATTCAGGCTTCCGAATGGATTGAATTGTAGAAATTTATGTCTCCGCTTGAGCCGATTTCGGCGATAACGCCGTTTTCCTTGCCCGTTATAAGAATAGTGCTGTTTGCAATTCTCTCAATTCTGAACAGGGTGGTTTTTTGAACGGAGGATTCTTTGTTTGTAACAACGCAGTATTCGGGAGAAAGGGTTCTGATGAAACCTGCGGTTGATGAATAATGATAGCTGTGATGACCGACCTTGAGAAGATCAACCTTTCCGATTTCGGGGGCAAGTCTTTCTTCGTCGCCTGTCAGATTATCCATGTCACCCGACAAGAAAACTCTTGTGCCGTCTTTTTCAATCAGAATGCCGAATGACTGGTCATTTTCGCCGACCTTTTTATCGGTTTCGGGGTCGTCGGTGTTGAAAAGCGTGATTGTGAAGTTGCCGAGCGAAAACGGCTCTCCGTCAGGATTGCTGATTATGGGAACATTTTTGGCATTGAGCGCCTGAACCATCTGGTCATAAACCTCTTGGTTATCCCATTTTTTAACCTCATAGTCTCTTATTTTGCTGCTGTCATATTCTTTCAGATATGCTCTGCCGATTTCGATATCATCGTCGTTGATAACCGTGTCAAAGCCGCCTATATGGTCGCTGTGGCTGTGGGTTCCGAGAACGAAATCAAGATGAACCTTTCCGTTTTCATCGGCAGCGTTTTCTTTAAGATACTTAAGGATATGGGAGTTGAACACAATATGCCGAAAATTTGATATTACGGCGTATTTTCACTTTTTCACCGTTGTCGGGCGTCAGCCCGACTGCCGTCTCAAAAGCAAAAATCCATCCGTACTCTCTGCATTTTCGGTGCAGAGCAGTTTAAAACGAGTATATTTTTGTATGAACAAGGCACAAAATCGCCGCCATACTGCCGTATGGCAAGATTTTTAACGCAGTTCAGGCGAAAATAGACCGTTTTAAACCATATCGGGTTCGACTCCCATATCCTTAACAACCTTTTCTTCATAACCCTCAAGTTCAAGGTCTTCAAAGCCACGGGGATTGTCGCTGTCTTCTCCGGCGTCAATCATTGCAAACTTTCCGTTGCTTTCGATTAAAATTGCATCTGAACCGCCCGTGCTGAGAAAATGAATGCAATCTCCGCCCGAGCTTCTTTCCTCGGCGCTTTTTACGGTCAGATTGTTGCGGTTTTGGTTAATGGCTAAAGCAGGTTTAACCACCAAAACTCCTACAGATACCGCCGCAACAGCCACCAACGCCGCCGAAACACAAATTGCCGTGATTGCAGTTTTTTTCATTTCATCCACCTCATTATTAAATAATTATTCCGGTTCTGATGTTAAAACGCAGTTTGTTTCTCTGACCGTTCTCGCTGTAATCAAGCTCCATTATATCCGCTTCAACAAACTGTGCTGAATGGATTTCAATGCTTTTTTCGGCGAATGTTTCGTTAAGAACCTTTAACTTATCCGGCGAATAGTCGCTGACATTATCCGAAATGAAAAGCAGATTTCCGCATAAGTCGTTAACCCTCGCAAGAAGCTTTCTCTGCTCAAAGCTCATTTTGATGTTATTGTCACGAAGCAGAAAAACATCGGGGTCATTCAACCACGCTCTGCCGTTAAGATGCCGCCTGAAAATGCTGTTTGAAACGGCGTGAGGAGTTGAAACATCTTCTCGGATAATGTTTTTTGAGCGTTCCCATTTCAGCGAAATGTCAGAGCCTATGCGGCAGTAATCAACCTTGCCGAAAGCAGGCATCAGCGGCACGCCGCAGCCGAGTATCAGCTTGTCGCCGCAACACTCACGGAGCAAATCCATTGCGTCGCACATGATTTCACCCCGTGATTTATTGTGCAAGGGCAGAACGCATGCGCCGTAAAGAAAATCAAGCTTAACAAGGTCAAAGCCCCAATCGTTCAGAACAGTGTCAAAAACCTTTTTTATATAATTGCGTGCGGATTCATTATAGATATCGAGCGAATAAAACCCGCCCCAATTATGACCCGTTTTATAGGGCTTGCCGTTTTTGCCCTTGATGAACCAATCCCTGTGCTCTTTGAAAAGGCGTGAGCGGGGAACGCCCGCAAACGGCGCAAGCCAAAGCCCCGCTTCCATGCCGCTTTTGTGAATTTCGTCGGCAATATGTTTCATTCCGCTCGGGAATTTCTTCTTGTCGGTGATCAGCCAATCGCCGATTGCCGCCTGATAGCCGTCGTCAATCTGAAAGCAGTCAAATTTTGTGTCGAGATTTCTTATGCTCTCCAGATCACGGCAGACAACTTCCTGAGTTATTCCGCCGTAATAATTATACCATGTCGTATAGCCTGTTCTGTGCTTGCTTTGGCGGCAGGATACTCCCATTTTATCAAAATATTCGTCAAACGCTTCATCATAGCTTCCGCTGATAACCGCAAATGAAAGGATTCTTTTTTTGCTGTCGAAAACAACGCCCTCAAGCTCTTTTTCGATTATAACGGCATTTTTATCAACATCAAAGGTTACGCATGTAAATCCGCTTCTTTCATCGAGCGAGCCGAAAATCGTAACATCTTTGCCGATTCTGACATAGCCGTATGACCAGCCGTAAAAAAGATTGCTCTTTCTCGGGAATTTATGAAAAAGCGAATCGCCCGATTTCGGAAGTCCGACAGCTTTTATCGGAGTTTTGGTTATGCAGAATTCGGTCAGCTTTGTCAGTTCATTCATGCTTTCTCCGACGGAATATTCAAGGCTGTCCGTCCAGCTCTGATAACCGTTAACGAATATTCTGCTCTCCCTTGTATAGCGATAGGGGAGCTCAAAACAAAGCTTTTTGAATGAAACTGCGGTCTTGGGAGCAATATCCGCATAAATGCAGTTGCCGCAGACCTCAAGGGTAATTTCAAAATGCCCGTTTTTTAAATCATGTGTTTCAAACTCTTTGCCGTTTGCGGAATAAACCGCATTGAAAGTTAAACTGTTAAAATCCATGGCGTCTCCTTAGGGTAACGGTAATAATCCGAACCCGTCAAAAATGTAATATTAAAGCGATATTTGTCGCTTTCGCTGTTGCCTTGCGTCAGCAAGGCTGCCATCTCAAGACAACAAATCTCATCTTTACTCCAAGCATTTTTGATGCTTTGCAGTTTATCGTGTGCAGATTTGGTCTTAATCGAGGCATAAAACGCAGTTAATCCTTTCGGATTAACGAGTATTTTAACGAAGAGTAAGGGCAAATCTGCCACGAGAAACCGTGGTTAGGATTATCGCCGTTACCCTAATCAAGCTCAATAGTGAACGAATATTCAATCGGGTGAGTGTAGCCGAATCTTATAAGGTGTTCTTTTGACGGAATCGGTCCGCAACTTCCCGAGCCTGTTCCACGGACAAAGCCGTCAATTGCCGCAAATGTGGTGTCGGTATCAGGCAAATCCTCGATATGCTTTGCCTTTTTAAGCTGACCGAGAGTGAAATGATTTGCGTTGAAGTTAAGGTATTTTTCATTTGCCTCAAATTTAATGCTCGCTCCGTTTTTATCCGAAAGCATTCCGAAGCGAATGTCGCCTCTGTTGCCCGAATCCTGCGGCTTGATATATTTATGAGCCATTCGGGAAACCGTTGTTTCATAAATTCCGATGGGCGAATGCTCTTTGAAATCGGAATAGTTTTCAACAGGACCTCTGCCGTAATATTTTACATTTTCAAAACTGCTGCTAAGCTCGGCATGAACGCCGAAGCGGGGAAGCTGGTTAGTGAGAGGGCAAATCTTTTTAAGAGATGCGGTTACGGTTATTCTGCCGCTTTTGTCAAAGAAATAATCCACCTTGGCTCTTGCAAGAACAAACACGCCTCTCGTGACAAAATTCCAGGCTGTGCTGACATATTTTAAGCCGTTTTCGGCTTTTACCTTGCAGGAGGCAAGCCTCGGCTCGGCGCAGTCAAGACCGACTATTTTCCAGAAAATAACCATGTACTGATCGTTGTCGAGCCTGCCTCTGTATATGTGCGGAACGAAGCCCTTGACTTTATCAATCGGATTTTGGTTGAGATATTCAACGCCGTTCTTAACACAGCTTACCAAGCCCGTTTTTTTATCAAAAACGGCTTTGCCGCCGTCAAAAGCAACATTGATTTCATTGCCCGAAACCGAGATTTCAGCCGCAGAACGGATTTCGGATTTTTGAAGTTCGGCGCATGAAATAACGAGTTGTTCAACCGCTGTTTCCTCTCCGCTGTCTTTATTCTTATATGTAAGATTGACAAAAACATCCTTATCGGTTTGTTTGAGCAGGGGAGAACTGATTTTTTCGGTTACTTTTCCGCCTGCGGGAATAACACAGCCGAAGCTGCCTGTCATTTCGATAATTCCGTTGACCGAAACGGAATAATCAATGCCGATATCGGAGCTGTCGGTAAAACTGCGTGTGTTCCAAAGCTCAAAAGCTCCGTTGCCGAGGTATTTTGCCCTGATCGGGCGGTAGCAGACTTTCATTTCAAGAGCGCCGCTTGACGGCTTTCTGTCGGGATAGAACAATCCGTCAACGCAGAAGTTGCCGTCATGAATCGGCTCGTTGTGGTCGCCGCCGTAGGTCCATTTGTATTTTGCGTTTTCGTCATAAACGCTGTGGTCAGCCCATTCCCAGATGCAGCCGCCCATAAACTGATCTGAGGAATAAAAAAGCTGCATATATTCCTCAAGACCGCCCGGTCCGTTGCCCATGGCGTGAGCGTATTCACATTGGAAAAACGGCTTGCCTTTATATTTATCGCCTGCCGTGCCTTTGAGAATTTTTCTCATAAGGTCGGGAGTGCCGTACATTCTTGAAACAACATCATAAGCCCAGCGCTTGCTTCTGATTGCTCCCTCATAGTGAACGGGAATTTCGGGATTGACTTTTTTGAGAAAATCATAGCAGACATCCTGGCATTTGTAGCCGCCCGATTCGTTGCCGAGGCTCCACATGGTAACGCAGGGGTGGTTCTTATCCCGTTCATACATTCTTCTGACCCTATCAAGATAATGGTCAGCCCATTTAATGTCATTGCTGAGTCTGTTGGGGTTATATGTGCTGTGAGGCACGGCGTAAAAGCCGTGGGTTTCAATATCCGCTTCATCAACGGCATAAAGTCCGTAAATGTCGCACATGGTCAGAAATACGGGGTCGGGAGGATAGTGCGAGGTTCTGACGGCGTTGCAGTTGTATTCTTTCATAAGGCGGATATCGGTTTCCAGATCGTCAAGCGACATTGCATAGCCCTTTGTCATATGCGTATCGTGATGATTAACGCCCAGCATTTTTATCGGCTTTCCGTTAAAAAGAAATACTTCGCCGTCTATTCTGACATCCTTGAAGCCTATATAAGTGCGGATTGTTTCGCAAACCCTGCCGCAGTCTTTGACTGTAATAATAATTTTATAAACATTCGGCGTTTCGGCAGTCCATTCGTTGACCTTTAACGATGAGATTTCAGCGTTTCCTTTTCCGTTTAAGGTCTTGCTGAAAAGCCCTTCCGATGAAATCTCTATTACTGCGCTGTCGGTAAAAGCGCCGTCAATGGCGATTTTTAAATTATATGTTCCGTCAGAATTTTTCAGCGGTCTGAAAAGAAAATCGTTGATTCGGTTTTCGCCTTGCGAAATAATATATGCGTCACGGAAAATGCCGTTTTCACGGAACATATCCTGACATTCAAGATAAGTGCCGTTGCTCCATTTATAAACAACTGCGACTATCTCGTTTTCGCCGCTGACCGAGGCGCTCGTGATGTCAAATTCCGCCGTGTTATGCGAACCCTCGGAATAGCCGATGTATTTGCCGTTTATGCTCAGCGCAAGAGCACCCGCAACGCCGAGAAAGGTGATAATTTTTCTCGGGCTGTCGCTGAGCGTTATTTTTTTGCGGTAAATACCCACAGCCACATCCTCGGGTATGTGAGGCGGCTTTTTCGGGAAGGGATAACGGGTATTTATGTATGCAATTTGGTCATAGCCCGTTCTCTGCCAGGTTGAGGGAGTTGTTACCTTATCGAAGCGGACTTTTTCCGTGTCAAAATCTTCCGGAACCTCGCTCAGATGCGGATAATATGCAAAATCCCATTCGCCGCTGAGCATGGTTATTCTGTCCGATTTATAGCGCTCATTTTTGTAATCCGTGCTTTCAAGCTCCGCCTTGCCCGAAAAAGGAATAAAATAGGCTCTGGGCGGCAGTTTGTTTTCTTCAATCACGTTGAAATCCGTGTGCAGATTTCTTTTGATTTTATAATTCATGGCATATCTCTCCCATTTATCCGTTATAAATTGTCAGCTTTGAAAATATATTTTTGACCTTTGCCGATTTCAAGCTTTTTGCCGTTTATCGTAACATCGTATTTTTCGCCGTTATTGATTGAGATATCAAACTTTTTGCCGATAAGGCGCAAGCCCTCAAAGCTGATTGAATCCAGCTCATCGGGGAGATTCGGCTTGATTTCAAAAGACGAAAAGCCCGAGGGTCGGTATCCGAGGATTCCTTCCGTAAATATTCGCAGATAAAGTGCGCTCTCTGCGGAAAGCTGAGCCGAATTGCCTTCGGGAAAAGCCTCAACGGGATAAGGCGGGTGACAGCCTAAAAGCCTTTCTTCCGTATAATCAGTGAGCATTTTATATGCAGTCTGAGCCTCGCCGCAATAAAACAGACCTCTCATTGCATAAAGAGCGGAGCGATCCCAATATGTTTTTTCTCCGCTTCTGGTAAGAACCGTGCCGTTTTTGCTCAGCTTATCGGACAGAAGCGCTCTGACGGTTTCGTCTTTTCTTTCGTTAATTCCCACCGTGAGGGGCAGGCAAATCCAGGAGCGAAGCTTTGATTCCTCCAAGCAATATCTGTAGGTTTTGAAGCCTTCAACCTCAGCCCCGAAATAGCTTTCAATTCCGTTTTTGATTTTTTCGGCAAGCGAAAGATATTTCTCGGCTTGTTCATCATCTCCCAGCTCTTTGAAAATGAATGACAGAGAAATGAATGCGTCATAGGTTATAACAGATGTTGACAGATTTGCATTTCCGCTTTCAAATCTGTTTTCAAGCTCGTCGCTGTCGCTTTTAACAATGTTATCTTCCGTTATGTTGCCGATGACATATTCGCTCGCCTTTTTGATTGACGGAAGAAACTGACGGGCAAGCTGTTTATCGCCTCTGCTGAGCAAAAATCTGCCCAGCCCGTACAGATACATGGAGCTGTCTCCTCTGTCGCCCGCACCGTTCCAGATATCATCGCCGCAGGCAATAATGCTTGTGGGAATTGCTTTGTCGCTTTCGGCAAATTCGGAATAAAGGCGGTAACAGTTTACGCTTTGCTCAACGGCGGGTTCATAACCGAGATAGGCGAAAAGCGGATTTGCATATTCGCATTGGTCGTTAGTCCACAGAGCACCGTAAAAATTTCCTCCGCCGGGAGAATGCATCAGACCGTTTTTTGTTTCAAAGATGCTTTCACAGGCTCTTATTTTGCAAAACTCAAGCATACGGTTCAGAACGGCGTTCGGAGTTGTAATTCTGAGATCGGATTCAAGCCCGTCAATAAAGTCATGCCTCTGCCGAAGCTGTTCTTCGGCTTGCTCAAATGAAAGAGTGTCTGCGCCGTAAACCGCCGCAATGCATTTTTCTTCACCCGGAGCAAGCGTAATTCTTATTAAACCGCCGTCGGTTTCAATATTATCCGAAGCAGACAGAACGCTTGTGAAAAGCGTAACATCTTCATCATTGACAAGATACGCTTTTTTTACACGGTGCTTACGCTTGCGGTTCACAATGCTTACCGACTGAGTTTTTACGGATTTATTTATAATCTCTATTTTTTCAATAAGTGCTTTTTTGCTTCGGGCGGTGCAGAAGCGGTGTATTATTTCAACGCCCTCCGACTGCTCAAAGACAGATAAAACTCCGTCAAAAAATACCTTTTCAACCTCGGGTGCTTTGCCGTTAACGCTTATTTTTACATTATCAAATTTATATGTCAGCCCGCCTCTTGTTTCGTTCGGAATAACCCGTATCTGAGGATAGACGCAAAACATATGAAGCTTCAGTTTTCTCTTTTGGCTGATTTTGTAACTGATGATTGACGAGGCTTGAAATCCTGCCATTTCAATATGATTAAAATGAGGCAGGGGAGAACGCTCGCAACTGAATTCAACACCTCCGTCGGAAAGAGAATACAGTTTTTTCCCCGCATCCTTATTATTAAATATCGCCCAAACGGGAAAAATCAAAGGTTTTCTGTAAATCAGCTTCATGGTCTCCTCCTATTTATGCAGAAAGTAAACCGTGCGTTGTCCTCGTACCAAAGCGGGAAATTCGTGCCCCACACATTGTTCTGAAGCACAAATGCAATGCCGTCTTTTTCGCAGCTTTCGATTTTGTTATCGTATTCAAGGATTTTTCCTCTGCCGACCGAAATAATCGGCGAATGGTAATTGCAGATTTCAAAATTACCGCATTTGTTTGCAAAAACGCATTTCTCAACTGCGTGAAGATTTCTGCCGCCCATCGAAACCGTGCTTTTATAATCGATTTCCCTGCCGAGTTTTATCAGCGAAAGGCTTTCGGCGGCGGGATAAAGATGCAGGAAAATCGCTTCTGTCAATCGGCTTGCGTCCTTTCCGCACCATAAAACATCGAATTTCAGCCCGTCTTTATCCAAGGTGTATATAACCTGAACCTCTCTCGGTGCACCCGTCTGCTCGCAAAGAGTCTTGTCGCATCGAAGGTTTGCGGAAATTCTGATTTGATTTTCTTCCTCTGCAATGTGAGCACCCGTCATTTTATAATAAAATCTGCCTGCGGGGTACTTTCCGTCGGCATATTTCAAAAGCGGTCTGCCGAAATCGGGATAAGCCCATGCACCGTTTTTATCCATATTTCGGGAGTAATGCGAGAACCAGAAATCGTAATCCTTGCTTGTATAAAGGCGGTATTCAAGCAGGGGATTATTGTTTTTATGTATAATTTCGGCACCGTTGCAGGTTAAACTGCTTATTCCGCCGAACTCATTAAGCTCAAATTCATAATCGGAAAATTTAACAGACCCCGTATATTCTCTGTCAGCCGAAAAATCTTCCGTATGCTTCGGAATCAGCCTTCCGAGTGCTTCTTCAGCCTGCACTTTGTGAACTTCGGTCAGACTGTTTAAAGCTTTGTTTATGTAATCTCTTTGCTCCTGCCAGCTTTTTTCAATCACGCTGTAGGCTCGCTTTTTGCCGCTTGCAACGGCTCTGAAAACAATGCCCTTCGGGAAGCCTCTGAGCGGGTGTCTGACCGTAACATTATCTCTTATCCTTGCTTTTCGGAAATCCCTTTTCAGATAGTTTTCATAATCTGCAAGATAGGTTTTTGAATCCATGCCGCAGGTATGCTCGCCGATGCAAAGAAGTGCGTCCGAAAAGCCCTTGTATTCATCGCTCGTTCTGACCGTTTCTCCGTTTGCAAGCCATTGCCTTTTAAGGCTCATAAGCTCTCTCAAAGCCGCCGATTTATATGGGTCGGATGCGCTTCCGTGAATCCATGTGTCGCCGATTTCGCTCTCAATCACGGGAAGCCTGTCCTTGATTTTCCACATAATCTCGGCAAAATCGTCAAGAGTGCCTGCGCTGACCTCATAATCGGGATATTTGCTTTCGATTTTTTTGAGCATTTCCTTGACTTTTTCGGGTGACGGCGCACCTTTGTTATCAAGAGTATGGTCAAACCAGAGAATTTCATCTGCAAACTCACATTTGAAAGCTCCGCCGTATTCTCCGGAATATATTACTACGATTTCGCTCTCTCCGCATTTCCACAGGAAGCATTCGGGAACCTCGGGCACGGCGGATGCACCGTTAACTCCGATATGCAGAAGCTTGATTCCGTGCTTTGCCAGAAGCGGAACTATCGCCTTTGTGTGACCGGGAACATCGGTCATTTTTGCCGAAACGGTCTTTCTGCCCCTTATTCCGTCAATTTCATCGACTATCGAAAGCCCGTAATCAAAGGTGTCCTCGTCAAAAACCTCCGAATGAGTTGTGAAAGGCATTGCGTGGGGAACAATGTTGCCCGATTTCAGCGCATCAATCAGCTTCGCTTTTTTGACGCTGTCAGAATGATGAAGCGCTTCCTTGATTATCCATGAACCCGTTGTCCAGATAAAGCTTTTTTTATTTTCTGTGTTAACCTTTTCGGCAAGGCTGACGGCAGAGGGAATGTATTCATCAATATATTTGCGATGAATGTTCTCCGCATAATCCGTAAAGCCCAGATCAAGATGAGTTTTTGAAACAACATAAACTTTTTTCATATGGTTTCCTCCCGTGCTATTCCGTAAAGCATAAAATCAAGCAGCTTTTCAAGACTTTTTTCGTGCGCAATGAAAGCTGAATCAAAGCTTTCTGCCGAAGCATTTCCGCCGTTCAGACAGCCGTTTAAAATGTTTTGAAGCAGGGAATAGTATTCCGATGCGTCATTCTTTGAAACACCCTTGCGAAGCTCGATTCCGTCAATCGCACGCAGATAAACCTTTTTGTTGAATTCATCAAACCTGCTTCTGATTTCTTTTAGATTTTTCGCAAATTCTGCGCTGTCAGTCAGCACATCGGCAAAAATAAGCTGTCTGTAATAAGGATTTGCTGAGAAGAAATCATATCTTTCTTTCATATAAAGCTTAAAATCCGTTCCGAAATCCTTGCCGCTCATGTATGCGATAAATCCGTTAACGGCTTCTTCAACACAGCAAAGATATAAATCCTCTTTGCCGCCGAAGTTGTGATAAATAAGACCTTTTGAAATTCCGTGCTTCTGGCAGATCTGATTAACCGCCGCACCGTCAAAGCCGTAAAGGGCAAATTCCTCGGTTGCGGCTTTGATTATTCTGGCTTTTGTGATTTCCGTTTTGAGGTTTTTTTCCATAAATCGACTTGCCCTCTCATTTTTTCCTTCTTTTATTGACAAAGCGGTCAATAATGGCTATAATACCATTAATGACCGAGCGGTCAATAATAGTATATTCCTATTTCAAGCCGGTGTCAACCTTTTGTTTGGGAATATAAAAAAGCAGGGGGTATTCCTGAAAATGAAAATCAATCTCAAGGACAAAAACACAAAAGAGATACTGATGTTTTCTCTTTTGCCGTTTGGCACAAGCACGCTCTACACCTTGATCGGAACGGCGCTGAACATGTATTTCACGGATGTTCTCGGTCTTTCTCTTGCAATGACGAGCATCGTGCTTTCGGCAACGAAAATCTGGGACGCAATCAATGACCCGCTCATGGGAATGATTGTTGATAAATTCGGATATAACGCAGACCTGATGTCAAAGCTCACCAATAATCTTGCAAAGCCGCTCATTCAGAGCACAACAACGGCAACCGTTATAGGAGGAGTTGACTACACTCTGCTTCTGAATGTCATATTCTTTATGCTCACCGCTTTGGGAGCAGTCGGCTTGCTTCTTCAGGCAATACCCATGTTCTTCTATAAATTCGACGAAAAGGCTCAGGACGAAAAGCTGAAAGCATTCAGAGCTGAAAAAGAACAGAGAGCAAGAGAAGAACTGAACGCCGCATTGACCGGCAGTCAGGGCTGAGATATTTCCGTTGCTGTTGCAAAAAGATGAAAAGCGACTATTAATAAATAAAATAAATGGCTTGTGTCGGATGATCCGATGCAAGCCATTTTTATCTGAAAGAATCTTTATATATTCTATAGCTTTTTTTAAAACAACAAGAAAAACCCCATTGATGTTCGCTTTTCCGAACATGGGTATGTTTATAATATAAATAAATATTTTTTGCATTTTCTGTTGCCGTTTTGTCACGAATATGGTATTATGAAAACAAAAAAAGAGCTTCACTCAAGAAGCTCTTCAGGCACACACTGTGCGGTCGGAAAAACCGACGATTTGAGTCAAACTTTTATTTGAACTCGCAGTGTAATTTCATAGGGGTCTCAAACTTTAAGTCTACAAAAATCAGCAGAAAAAACGTTTGAGAGCGGTGCATTTCTGAAAATGAAAAAACAAAGTAAAAGCGCAGGCAAACTGACATTATCAGTCGAGTTGCCTGCGCTGTTTGTATTATAGGTTTTAAGGTGCTGCAGAAAGCATCTGTTTTTGCCTGAACCGCTCAAAAAGAATCACTTGATATTTTTTATCGCCGAAATAAGCGGTTTACGGTTTGTTGCTTATTGCGAAAGTCCGTGATTATTCAACGGTAACCGTGCCGTCGGGAGAAACGGTGATTTTCATGCCGTCTTTAACATAGTCGAGAAATTCCTGACCGAGGCAGTCAACTGTCGGCATCGGCGTGTCGGTCCAGACAGCTCCGAGGATTGCACCTGCCGCCGCAAGGGAGTCGATATGCTCGGCAAAGAGCATGCAGGAGGGGCTTCTCTCCATAACCTTTGCGCAGTAGAGAACCATGCCGCCCGTGGTTGAGCCGATTGTCTGAGGCAGGCAGAGAGCCGTTCCTACCATGGGTTTTCCGAAAAGGTCGGGATTGTTCTGGTCGCCGCATTTTGCGGTTTTGTCGCCGAACTGGAGGCTTTTCTGAAATGAAGCGAGAGTGTTAAAGCCGCCGTGTGAAACAAGAGCCGTGGCTGTGCATGAGCCGGCAACAACGGGGCGTCCTTTGAACTGTTTCATCTTATTTTGCCTCCTTTGTGATTATGTCAAGAATCTCATCGCCGGTGTAATAACGGGAGGAGGTATAAGTTCTGAGCTTGTTGGAATTGGTGATAACGGGCATCTTTCCCGAAAGGGGATTGTTCATGTACATCAGCGGGCAGATGTAGCTGAGGATAACGCCCGTATCCTTGAGCTTTTTGGCGTATTCGGTCTTGTTGAAGTTCTCAACAACTGCGGGAGCGGCGGTGAAAACGGTCGGAATTGAAACCTTTTTAAGACCGTTCTTTTTAAGACCTGCCGAAACATTTTCAGTCCACTCAACAAGCTGGTCGTATGAAAGGTGGGGGCAACCGATGAAGCAAAGCTTGGGCTTTGCGTTCTTATCTTTCCACATAACGGGATAGTTTGCCTTAACTCTTTCGAGCTCCGCATCGTCAATAACATAGACCTTTGCGCCCTCTGCAATGAGAGCTTCGCCCGATTCCACGGCTTCGGGGGTGAGCTTATCGATATGATAAAGACCGACTGCGCCGTTTGATGCGGTTGCGGCACCGAAATCCTTGAGATATGCCTTTGTGTCGCCGTTAAGCTCGGTGCCGATCCACTTGTCAAGACCCTTGACATAGGGAACATCTTCCATAACTTTCATGCCGATTGCCGAGCCGAGAATCTGAGCTTCGGGCTTCTTGGTTGTCTTAACCTCAACAACCCATGTTGCCTTTCTGCCCTCGTCGGTGACAAGGCCGAAATAAGGAACTCTGCCGACTATTGAGCCGAAAAGCTCGATGATGCCGGAGTTTCTGTTGCAGCGAGCGCCGAGAACGGAGTTAGCATAAACAACAGCCGAGGACTCAGCCCATGAAAGAACCTCGCCCTTTTTGGGAACATTGCCTACCTCATCCAT
>JAEDKI010000027.1 GCA_016295895.1 Clostridiaceae bacterium
CTCTCATCATCGGCCTCATCGCAATTGTTGTTATCGCAGCTCTTGCGCTTCTCGGTCCCAAGGTCAAACAAAAGTTCGAACAAATCAATAACGAGCTTGACAAGGCAACTTCACCGGCATAATAATTAACAGAACTTAATTAGTAATGGTTGAATTACTTAACGGAGGTAAGCATTATGTTAATGAATTGGCTTAAAGACGAAGACGGCCAGGGCATGGTAGAATATGCTCTCATCATCGGCCTCATCGCAATTGTTGTTATCGCAGCTCTTGCGCTTCTCGGCCCCAAGATCAAACAAAAGTTTGAGCAAATCAATAACGAGCTTGACAAGGCAACTTCACCGGCATAATAATTGTCGGCGAAAAACAAAAATAAAAACCTAAGGAGCGGGGAAAAGCTTGCGTTTGCGGACTTTTCCCCGCAAATGTTAAAATGGGAGATTCGCTCCTGCAAATATTTCTACAATGAATTAAGGGCAGGAATACTGCTCTTAATTTTTTAGGCGGTGAATATTGTAATGAAGAAAAAACTGAAAAACGAAAAAGGTCAGGCGATGGTTGAATTTGCCCTCGTTCTGCCGATTCTTCTTTTTGTGGTTTGCGGAATTATCGATTTCGGCTGGCTGTTTTTCAATCAGCTTTCGCTTGATAATGCCTGCCGTGAGGGTGCGCGGTATGCGGCTGTCTGCTCAGAGGACAAGAACTGCGAAGTGTTGACTAAGAATCATATTAACAATATCATCGCTCCCGTGCTGGATGATGTGGAAATAACCATAACCTACACGGATCTTTCCGATAAGCTCAACGGTGATGTAGTTGTACACTTAGAGGCTGACATGCATATTCTGACCCCTGTTCTCGGCATTATAAACGGAAGCCAGACCAAAACTCTGACCTCCGAGGTCGTTATGAAGGTCGAAACATAATTTGCCTGTTTGGCATGGATGTTGGGTTTTGCGCTTGCGGTTTTCGGCGGCTTCATCGGCGATGCCGTAACGCATGATGCTTAACAAAGTAATCCCAAGAAAGGAATCAATGAAAAGATGAAAAAGATTTATCTTATTGCAACGATTTTTGCGCTTATTGCAGGCTTTGCAACCTGGCTTTTTGCAACTGAAATTGACAAGAAAACAACTATCAAGGATGTCGAGAAGGCAACCGTAGTAGTTCCCTTAGCGGATATTGATGAATACACCGTTCTGACCCCCGAAATGCTGACAACCGTTCAGTTGCCGACAAGCTCAATAACTTACGGCACGGTAACGAAGATTGAAGATGTCGTTGGCTACATGAACAATGTTAAGCTCTATGCAGGCGAGCAGATTATCGCCGATAAGCTCACTTTGGTGGGTCAGATATCGAATGATTCAAGGCTGTCTTATGAGCTCAAGAAAGGGGAACTGGCTGTCGGCGTTGAATGCTCGGTAGCAGGCGGTATCGCAGGTTATCTGAAGCCCGGCGACAGAATTAACCTATATTCTGTAAATGTAAATAAAGGTGAATCAAAGCTCCTTTTGCCAAATGTTCTTGTTATAAAGGTTGGCTCTCTGGCAGAGAATAAATCTGCCGAAGCAGAAGAGTCAGAGCTTGTTTCATATGCGAATCTTGTCATTTCGATTACCAAAGAACAAATGAATCAGATTACGGCGGAGTATGCGGCAGGCGTTGACACCTTCTTCTGTGCTCTCGTTCCGTTCTCAGAGGGCAATCAGATGAAGGGCGAAGTAAACGAGGATGTAACCGCCCATGAAATTCAGACCAACCCCTATTCGCCGGTTACAATCGTTGCTTTTGAGGATCTTCCCGAGCCGACAACGGCGGCTGAAGAAAAAACCGAATCAACCACGGCGGCTTGATAAAACGCATTAATTAAATAGTGAGGTATCCCTATGGAAAAACTGAATGCAGTTGTTTTATCCGAAGACATTGATTTAAGAATATACATTAAAAACCACCTTAAAGGCGATAATATCGTCATTTCCGGTTATTCCGATTTCGGAAGCGCAGGAAAGCTGAAGGCGGAGAGCCTTTTCCCCGATATCGTTATCTGCGCCGTCAGAGGCGAGGTCAGCCCGACTATTTTCAGCTTTATTCAGCAGCTTCTGATAAGCGTTCGCAATTGTGTCGTCGTTCTTGTCAGCGACCATATAACCGTTGACCTTGTCAGCAATGCGGCAAGGTTCGGAGTTAAAGGCGTTATTCCGATGGAAACAGGCGCCGATGACTTTGAAAAAGAGCTTTTGAATATTTTCGATCTTGAGCGTCAGAGAAGACTCGACACCAACGAGAGCCAGAATATCCGTTCAAAGGTTCTCTCATTCTTCGGCGGTAAGGGCGGCACGGGAAAAACAACCCTGGCTGTCAACGCCGCAACCCAGATTTCAAAGCTCGGCAAGAGAACAATGCTTATTGACCTTGACTTGCAGTTCGGCGATGTCACAATGGCTCTTGACCTTAATCCGAGAAACACAATTGTTGAGCTTGTTCAGGACAGAGCGGGCATAACAATTGAAAACATAAACAGCTTCTCGGAAACTCATAACACGGGTCTCAGCGTTCTCGGCGCACCGAAAAATCCCGAATATGCCGAATACATAAAGCCGGAAGATGTTGAAAGAATCATTGACACTCTGCGCCCGTATTTTGAGTATATCGTTCTTGATCTGCCTCCCGTTCTCAATGATCAGACCATAACGGCGATTGAGAATTCGGAAGAAGTCTATATGGTTTATAATATGGATATTCTTTCTCTCAAGAATGCCAAGGCGTGCGCCGATGTATTAAGACAGCTCAACCAGGGCGATAAGCTCAAGCTTGTCATAAACAAAAACACAAAGAGTCTTATTAACGCAAAGGACTTTGAAAAAACGGTTGAAATGCCTGTTTACGCCTTTATCGGCGAGGATTCAAAGCTTGCAAACACCTGCATAAACAAGGGAATCCCCATTATGATCGCAAGCCCGCAGTCCGAGGTAGCCCGTGATATTAAAGAATTTGTCAAGACCGTTCTTGCCTCATATACAAAAGTTAAGACCATCAATGAGGAAGCGGGCAAAAGAATTGCAAATCCGCTCAAGAAGCTGCCGACCAAAAAGCCCGAAGCTCAGAAGCCGGCAAAGAAAAAACCCGCAGCAAAAAAATAAGCAAATAATTTGATTCCCCGGGAGGAAAAGTGATTTATGGGACTTTTAAACAGACTTGATGCTCAGAATAAATCATCCTCAACAGCAGAAATAAACAGCAATTCCGCAGAGCACGCCGCCGCTGCCACTGCCGCTCCTCAAACGGCAGAAACCTCAGCTGCCGCAGCGGAGGAAAAGGATATTTATGCTGATGTTAAAAGAACTATACATGTTGACATCATCAAAACAATGAACAGAGAAGGGCATGTAAAGGTTGACAGATCAACAATTTACAAGCTTCTTGACGAAAAAATCAATGATGATGAGTATAAAATTCCCCGTATCGACCGACCGAAGGTCTTTTCGGAGCTGTTTAACGATATCGTAGGTTACGGCCCGATTGAGGATTTGGTTGAAAGCGAAAAATATTCGGAAATAATGATAAACGGACCCGATCAGATTTATGTTGAGCAGGGCGGTAAGCTTGTTCTGACCGATAAGAAATTCAGAGACGAAGAACATCTGATGAACATTATCGACAGAATCGTTTCTCAGGTCGGCAGACATGTTGACGAATCCAGCCCCATGTGCGACGCCCGTTTGCCTGACGGCTCCCGTGTTAATGTCATTGTTCCGCCTCTTTCGCTTGTCGGACCCGTTGTCACGATAAGAAAGTTCGGCAAAAAGCCGATAACGGCTCAGCAGCTTGTCAAGTTCGGCTCGATTACTCCGAATATGCTGAGCTTCCTTGAAGCCTGCGTAAAAGGCAAGCTGAACATTATCGTTTCCGGAGGTACCGGCAGCGGTAAAACAACATTGCTGAATGTTCTGTCTTCGTTCATCAACGATGACGAACGAATAGTAACAATCGAGGACGCCGCAGAAGTTCAGCTCAAACAGGAGCATGTTATTACCCTTGAAGCAAGGCCTGCAAACCTTGAGGGCAAGGGCGCAATAACAATCAGAAACCTTGTTAAGAACGCCCTGCGTATGCGTCCCGACCGAATAATCGTCGGCGAGGTTCGTTCCGAAGAAACGCTTGACATGCTTCAGGCGATGAACACCGGTCATGACGGCTCTCTGACAACCATCCACGCCAACACGCCCAGAGACTCAATCGCCAGAATTGAGACAATGGTTATGATGTCGGGCATGGAGCTGCCGCTTAAAGCCATCAGAGACCAGGTTGCCTCCGCTATCGACCTCATAATTCAGCAGTCCCGTCTGCGTGACGGCACAAGAAAGGTAACGAGCGTTTCCGAGGTTGTCGGCATGGAAGGTGATGTTGTCAGCATGCAGGAAATCTTTCGCTTTGAAACCGACGGCCATGTTGACGCTCAGGGTAAATTTATCGGACAGTTCAGAGCCACAGGTGTTCGCCCGCACTGTGTTGAAAAAATCAGGGCAAACGGAGTGACGGTTAACAATGAATGGTTTTCAAATTAGTATGCTCCTGCTCACTTTTTCGATTGCAATGTTCATTTTCTCAATCATTGTCTGTGTTGTTTCAACAGTAACCAAAGAGCGCAGACAGGTTGTAACAAGAATCGAAAAAATGAAGCCTGAATCATTGGACATTGGCAAAAGAATAAAGGATAAGCGTGAAGCAAGAAGACTGAAAATCGAGAGCAAGGCAAAAAGCGGTCAATCCCTCAGAAGAAAAAAGCTTATGGACACCATCTTCAACGAGCTGGTTCTTGCGGATATTCTTATGGGGCCCGAAGAATTTTCGATTCTCTGGATCGTGCTGACCTTCGTGCCGGGCGCCATTGTTGCTCTGCTCGGCTTCAATCCCATTGCGTCGATTGGTCTCGGAATAATGGGCTCTTTAGGGCCGATTATTGTGATTTCCATGAAAAAGAACAAGAGAAGAAAGGCGTTTGAGGCTCAGCTCAGCGACGCTCTCATGGTTATCTGTAACTGCCTTCGTTCGGGTCTTTCGTTTCAGCAGTCAATCGAAACCATCGCAAACGACATGCCTGCGCCCATCGGCGTTGAGTTCAGCAGAGTAGTCAGCGAAATGAACTACGGCGCAACCATGGAGGAAGCTCTCAACAACATGGTTAAGCGCATTAAAAGCCCCGACCTTATGATAGCAATTTCCGCCGTAAGCGTTCAGAGACAGACGGGCGGCAACCTTTCAAAAATTCTTGATACGATTTCAGAAACCATCAGAGACCGATTGAAAATCAAGAGTGAAATAAGTGCTCTGACTGCACAGGGCAGAACCTCGGGAATGCTCATCGGAGCGCTTCCGGTTATGATTCTGTTCATGCTGATGGTTATTTCGCCCGATTATGTTGAAACCTTTTTCGCAACAAAAGCGGGAAACATTATGCTTGCCGTTGCGGCGGTCATGGAGATAATCGGCTTCTTTGCAATCAGAAAAGTTGTTACGATTGAATATTAATTTTTATCCTGTGAGGTGACTTGAATGGAATTAATGGTAATAGCATATGCTTTGTTAGCTTTTGCCTTGATTTTGTTGATTCTTGGCCCAATGGGAAAGAAAGAAGACAGTAAAAATCGGCGAATCGGTTATTTCAAACGGGATAAAAGCAGATTTAATTTCGGCAATCTTGAGGGTTCGTTCTTTGACAGAGTTATCGGACCGTCCTTCCAAAAGATTCTGAAGTTTATTGACTCAAAAACTCCTCAGAAAAAAGAGGGTTCTGAGAGCAAGAACGAACAGATCGAGAAAATGCTCCGTCTTGCGGGTCTTTTTATCGATGTTCAGACCTATAATTTCAGAAAAACGGTTTTTACGATTGCGTTGGTTACGGTAACGCTTGTGTTGCTTTTGATACTGAAGCTTGACACAATGATCAGCCTCCTGATTCTTCTTGTAGCCGCTGTTCTGGCAATTGTCGGCCCTTCATTTTTCCTCAAGCAGATGGCTAAGAATCATCAGCTCGGAATCAAAAGACAGCTCCCTGACGCAATGGATTTGCTCAGCGTTTGTATTGAAGCGGGTCTCAGCTTTGACGCCGCTCTGATGAAGGTGTCGGAAAAAATGAGCGGACCGTTCATTGATGAGCTTCTCATAGTTTACAGAGAAATTCAGATGGGCAGAACAAGGCGTGATGCGCTTCAGACCCTTGCGGATTCAACAACCGTTGACGAGCTTAAAACATTTGTCTCGGCTCTTATACAGGCTGAACAGCTTGGTATTCCGATTAACAATATCATGCAGACCCAGGCAGAGCAGCTCCGTGAAACAAGAAAGCTTGAAGCCAAAGAAAAGGGAATGAAATCTTCAATTAAAATGCTTATTCCCATGCTGATTTTTATTTTCCCGGTTGTATTTATCATTATTCTCGGACCCACCGTTATGAATATTATCAATGGGTTCTAAGGCGGAATCATAATGAAAAGATTGACAGTTTATAAAAATGATGTCATAATATTAAAAGATGTCGGCCTTGCAAAGAGCTATTTTTCAAGGCTGAAAGGGCTTATGTTCAAAAAGGAAATGCCTGAAGACAGCGGCCTTTTGATTGTGCCCTGCAACGAAATACACACCTTTTGCATGAAATTTGCAATCGATGCGGTTTATCTTGATAAAAACGACTGTATTGTTTTTATTGAGGAGGCAATTGCCCCCGGAAAGATTTGCAAATTACAGCGCAAAGCCAAAAAAGTGCTTGAGCTTTGCCCCAATGTCAGCTCAAAAATCGGGCTTGCCCCCGGGGATAAGCTCACATTTGAAATCAACTAAAGCGAGGAATTACCGATGAAAAAAAAGAGTAACGGAAGCAGAAATACCGAAATAATCGAGGATAATGTTGTGTCTGATGTTATGGATGAGGTTGGCGGCAGACGTGAAGAGGAAGATAACACAAAAGTAACTTTCAAAAAGGTTCTTAACGGCTACAGCCCGAGTGAGGTTGATGACTATATCGAAAGTCAGAACCAATATCATACCTCAACCTGCAATATGTATGACGAAAAGCTTAACGAAATGCGTTCGGAAATTATGCTTCTTAACCGTGAGCGTGAGTCTCTTATTTCCAAGCACGAAATGCTTCAGCAGGAATTTGAGCAGTATAAGCTTCAGGTTGCTCAGAATGCTGCAGCTGCTGCCGAAGAAAAGAAAGAGGAAGAAGTTATCATTGAAAAAGACGATGAAACCCTTATTAAAGAAAATGACAGCCTGCGCTCACAGATTGTTGCTCTCAAAGAAGAAAATGCGGCTCTCCTGAATGAAAAGGAGATCAATCAAGAGAAGCTTGAAGAGCTTGAAAATCTTAAATTGGAAAAGGAAGATCTTGAAAACGAGATTCTTTCTCTCAATTCAAATATTACTCTCAATAATGCTAAAATCAGAGAGCTTTCTGCGAAAGAAGCGGATCTTGAGCATCTCACCGATGAATTTGTGCTCCTCAACAAGCAGTTAAATGATGCGGTTGAAAAACGCAACGGCGCTGAAAAAACGGCAGCAATCAAAGCAGAACAGCTTGCAGCCGCCGAGAGCGAGCAGAATCGCTTGCGTCAGGAGCTTTCCAATTTTGAAATCAGATATTCTCTGCTCCGTCAGCAACTCAAAAAATCAGACGAAGATTTGGATGAACTGAGAAAAGCGGGAAAACAGCAGGCATATGATTATGCCAACAAGGTCAGCGAAATGCAGGCTGACCTTGCGGCAGAAAAAATCAAGCTTAAAAAGCAGGTTCAGTTCCATATTTTCCATATCAATCAGCTCGGTTCATTGCTTGACGAGGTCAAAAAGGAATATAATGAAGCCATCACGTCTCTTGACGGGCTTGCAGATTCCGATAATTCCGACAATTCTGATGAATAACAAAAAAAGAAGCGGTAACTTCGGTTGCCGCCTCTTTTTTGCATTTTCTCTTGATACATGAGCGGTTTGGTGATAGAATATTAATATAAAATATACGCCACGGAGGAAAAAACATGATAAAACACATTGTATGCTTTAAGCTGAAGAATAACAGCCCCGAGGAATGCGAAAAGGCAAAGGAAATCCTGCTTTCAATGCAGGGCAAGGTTCCCGAGCTTCGTGGGATAACCGTCGGAGTTGATTTTCTTCATTCCGAGCGTTCCTACGATTTGATTCTTGAGGTCTTGCTTGATAATGCGGCAGCTCTTGAGAGCTATCAGAACGACCCTTATCATTGCTCGGTTGTCAAAAAGCATATGCATTCGGTAAGAGAATCCAGCGTTGCGGTCGATTATGAGATAGGAGAATAAAAATGCAGCTTCTTGAAATCAACAAAGAGAATTATATCGGTCAGGCTGATCCGTTTATTCTTGAAACAAACGGCAGATTTTATATCTACACAACGGGTTCCGACGGAGTGTATGCCTATTCCTCCGATGAACTGCTCAGCGGATGGCGCTTTGAGGGCAGGGTGTTTACATATCCCGATGTATATGATTTCTGGGCACCGTCGGTTATTGAAATTGACGGAGTATATTATATGTATTGCTCCTTTGAGTTTGAGGGCGACATTCCCGATGAGGGCGGTCACAAGCAGACTATGTTTGTTTCTTCAAGCAAAAATCCGCTTGGTCCGTTTGAAAACGCAAAGCAGCTTTTGCACCCGTTTTCAATTGATTCCCATGTTGTGAAGAACGAAAGCGGACTTTTCATTTTCTATTCAACCAACCGCTTTGACTCCGACCGACCGGGAACATATATAGCCGTTGACAGGCTTCTTGACCCCGAGACCGCCGAGGGCAAGCCCGTAACCCTTGTTGTGCCGACGCTTGACGAAGAAATTTTCAGGCGTGACAGATATAAAAAAGGCGTTCATTGGCACACAATTGAGGGGGCGTTCTATTTCAGAGAGGGCGATTGGCATTATCTGATGTACAGCGGCTCATGCTATGAAAACGAGAATTATTTTATCGGCTACGCAAGGGCGAAAACCGATGAAACCGATTTAACAAAGATAAAGTTTGAGAAATATCCCGACGATACGACCTATGCTCCCGTCATGCGAAGCAATGAGTGGGAGGAGGGAACGGGTCACCACTCGATGATAAAACACGCCGGCGAATGGTACGCCGTTTATCATGCACGAAACAAAGAGGCAGACGGTCTCAGCGGCGACAGACGCAACGCACGAATCTGCAGGATGAATGTTAAAGACGGAATTATTACTGCGGACAGAAAACAGTTTGAGATTTGAAGAAAAAGAATAAAACCGGCGGAATGAATTTGTATATTGAAAAACACAAGGATGGTGGTATGTGATGATTAAAAAGACAGCGAAAAAACTTGTCGGCAAGATCGTAAATAAGGTTACAACCGTAACTTCTCAGGGCACTTCGCAGAGCAAAATCGGAACATTCACTTCTTCTGCGGAAATGTCGGCACTTTGCCGCAAAACAGCCGCAGAGAGCATTGTTATGCTCAAAAACAAGGATTCGGTTTTACCGATTACACCCGACAGAACAGTTTCGGTTTTCGGCAGAGTTCAGAATGATTGTTTTTATGTCGGCTACGGCTCGGGCGGAGATGTCAAAGCACCATATAAGGTCAGTCTTATGCAGGGATTGAGAAACTGCGGCAAGATTGAAATAAACGAACTGCTTGCAAGAACATATGAGAAATGGGGCGAGCAGAATCCCGTTGACGACGGATTCTGGGGTCATTGGCCGATGAGCTATGACGAAATGCCCGTTGATTTTTCAATGGCAAGAACCGCCGCATCTTCATCTGACACGGCAATCGTAGTTTTGGGCAGGGCTGCGGGTGAGGACAGAGAAAATAAGCTTGAAAAAGGTAGCTATTATCTCACCGACACCGAAAAACAGCTTCTTGATTCCGTAACCTCCGCTTTTGATAAGGTCGTTTTGCTTCTCAACTGCGGCAGTATAATTGATATGTTTGAAATTGCCGAATACGGCGACAAAATTTCTTCGATTCTTTATGTCTGGCAGGGCGGTATGGAGAGCGGAAACGCAGTTGCGGATGTGCTTTGCGGAAATGTTTCGCCGAGCGGCAAGCTGACTGACACCATCGCCTCAAATTACAGCGATTATCCCGGAAGCTCCGATTTCGGCGCAAAAGAGTTTAACTGCTATACCGAGGATATCTATGTCGGTTACCGTGGCTTTGAAACCTTTGCAAAAGAAAAGGTTCTTTATCCGTTCGGATTCGGACTCAGCTACACCGGATTTGCGGTTGAAAACACCGAATGCTCGGTTAAAAACGGAAAGGTAACCCTGACCGCCGATGTCAGAAATACGGGCGTTTTCAAGGGCAAAGAGGTTTTGCAGGCTTATTATGAAGCGCCGTGCGGCAGGCTCGGCAAGCCGTCAAGGGTTCTTGCGGATTTTGCCAAAACAAAGGAGCTTGCTCCCGGAGAAAGTGAAAGAATTACTCTCGGCTTCTCCGTTGCAGATATGGCTTCATATGATGACGAAATCGAGTATTCATATATTCTCGAAAAGGGAATTTATAAATTCTATCTCGGCTCGGATGTGCGTTCAGCTTCGCTCTGCGGCGAATTTGAGCAGGAAAAGAGCGAGATAATAAAGAGACTGTCTCAGGTTTCTGCGCCCAAGGCGGAAAACGCATTTGAACGCATAAAGTTTATTGACGGAAAGGCTGTAAAAGCTCCCGTTCCGGTTGCAAAATATGACTTAAAAGAAATTATTCTCAATAATCTGCCCGAGGAGATCCCTCAGACGGGCGATAAGGGAATTAAGCTCTCCGATGTCAAAGAAGGCAAAGCTTCAATGCGTGAATTTGTTGCTCAGCTCAGCAACACCGAGCTTGAAGCGATAAGCAGGGGAGACTATATAATGAACAGCCCCCTCGGCGCACCGGGCAATGCGGGAACATTCGGCGGAGTGCTTGAATCGCTGAGAGAAAAGGGTGTTCCCGCCGCAACCACAACCGACGGCCCGTCGGGAATCCGAATCAACGAGGGAGCGTCGCTGCTTCCCATAGGAACGGCGTTAGCCTGCACATGGAACTGCGCCCTTGCCGAAGAACTCTATGAAAAAGTCGGCGAGGAGATGAAAAAGGTCGGCTCTGATGTTTTGCTTGCTCCGGGAATGAATATCCACAGAAACCCGCTCTGCGGCAGAAACTTTGAATATTTCTCCGAAGATCCTCTCCTTACGGGCAGAATAGCCTCTGCAATTGTCAGGGGCGTTCAGAAAGCGGGAGTATCCGCCTGCCCGAAGCATTTTGCATGCAACAATCAGGAGACGAACCGAACCCATAACGATTCAAGGCTATCGGAAAGAGCGCTTCGTGAAATCTATCTCAAGGGCTTTGAGATTTGCGTTAAAACGGCGAAGCCTTGGAACATTATGACCTCTTACAATAAGATAAACGGTGTCTGGGGTCACTATAACTATGAGCTTTGCACTCGCATTCTCAGGGGCGAATGGGGCTTTGAGGGCAGCATAATGACAGATTGGTGGATGCGTTCGTCAAAGTCGCCCGAATTCCCGAATATCAAAGACCAGGCTTACAGGGTCAGGTCGGGAGTCAATGTGCTGATGCCGGGCGGTGAAAGAACGGGCAGGAGAAAGCCCGACGGAACGCTGCTTAAAACTCTCGGCAAGCCCGACGGCATCACCCTCGGCGAGCTTCAGCAGAACGCCGCTCATGTTCTGAATTTTATCATGAACAGCTATGCGATGAAAAGATAAACCGGAACTGTCATCTGTCTTATAAGTTTAAAAGTCCGTCAATGAAATTTGAATAGAACATCCCCGAAGAATGTCGCTTTTTGAAAGTCGGTTTTTCGGGGGTAATTCATTTGGCCGTGATGCCGGATTATTTTTTGTTACTGAAAAACTGCTTAAAGCTTTAGAAATTCAATCATAACAGAATAGCGGTTTTTCTGAATTTTTTGCCGGCTTTCTCAATACAATTATAAAATAAATATCGCCGCCGATTGGCAATCTTTAATTAATGTTTGGGCTGACGATTCAGCGGAAGAATGGAGATTAGTGTGAAAAAAGGTAATATTGAATTAAGAATAAATGAGCTTACAGGCAATTTTGAAATTTTACATAACGGTTTTTCGTGGGTAAGCGACGGAAGAAGACCTTATATTATTCTGCGTAAAAAGATTGGCAATAAGTACATAAGCACTTACAGAGATTTGTATTCTGCGCTGAAAAAATCCTTTGAATATGATGATTCAAAAATTTCAGTCCGTCTCAGCAATTATGTTGCCTTTGGAAAAAAGCTTGATTTCACTTTGGTTCTTACTGCTGAAATCACAGGCGAAGATACGGTTGAATTTTCTATAAAAGCAGAAAATGAAACGGGTTATGATATTCAAGCGGCTTATTTTCCTGCACCGTTTAATTCAAAAAAGAAAGGCAAAGAGTCATATCATATCGATGCAATGCGTCAAGGCTTTTTGCTGCCTGACGGTTATAAGAAAAATATTCTTTCAACTATCGGCTTTGAGCATTATCTGAGAAAAATCAATACAGGCGATTGTTATATGCCGTTTTGGGGCAGAGTATGTGACGGACACGGCTTTACCGCTATTGTTGAAACTCCGTATGATGCCTGCATGTTTTCGTCGGCAGGCAGACATCTGGCTTTTGTTAATTCCGTGCATTGGATGTCATCACTCGGCAAGCTCTCTTATGAAAGAAAAATTAAATTCATTTTCCATAATAATATGGATTATAATACCGCCGCCAAGGATTACAGAAATTATCTGACAGAAACAAATCAGCTTGTTACAATTGAGGAAAAAATCAAAAAGAACGGGAATATCGAAAAGCTTATCGGCTGTCCTGTTCTTCATCACAAGATTTTTTCGCAGATTCAGCCTGCATCAAAATTCTATGATGCAAACGGTACAAACAAATTCCTTTATGCAACCTTTGAAAAGCGTGCCGAGGAAATGGAGAAAATAAAAAGTCTCGGTCTTGATAAGCTTTATATTCATACCGACGGTTGGGGTGAAATGGGTTACGATAACAATCATCCTTACATTTTACCGCCTTGCAAAGAAGCGGGCGGTTGGGATGGTTTAAAAACCTTTGCGGATTCCTGCCGTAATCTTGATTACATATTTGCACTTCACGATCAGTACCGTGATTTCTATTATACCTCTCCTGTTTTTGATATGGAAAAAGCAGTAACGGAAATCGACGGCTCACATCCGTATTGTTCAATTTGGGATGGCGGTGAGCATACCTTCCTTTGCGCATCGCAGGCGCTTGACTTCGTTAAGAAAACATACAGAGAACTGGAAGAACATAATATTGATGTTCAGGGAGCTTATCTTGATGTTTTCTCTGTCATGAATGGCGACGAGTGCTTTCATCCGAATCATAAAATCACAAGGGAAGAAAGCATTAAGCACCGTGCAGAATGCTTTGATTATCTCAACGAAAAGGGACTTATTATGTCTTCTGAGGAGCCTGCCATGCAGCTTTTAAATAATCTTGCCCTTGTTCATCACGGACCGTATACTTTAAGACCTCAGGTAAACGGAGAGGCGGTTGGAATTCCTGTTCCTTTGGGCAGTCTTGTTTTTCACGATTGTATAATGATTCCTTGGAATTGGTGGAACAATTGGGGAATTCCTAAGGGAGAAAACGGTGATTTGCACTGCGCATTGAATGCAGGTATGCCGTATTTTCATCCTTATATTGAAAAGGATATGAAATTAGGTAATGATCCTCGCTCTGCCGATGCAGATTTGCTTGATGATGAAAAGCTGAAAGCAGAGATAGAAAGGGTTAAGCCGTTGGCAGAATTGCAGGCAAAACTCTATAACAAGGAAATGGTAAAACACGAGTTTTTGGGGTGCTGCAAAAAACAAAAAGCAACCTATTCGGACGGCACGGCGATTATTATAGATTTAGATAAAAACACCTATGAAATCAAGGAGAACGCAAATGCCAAGGCTTGAAACAAAGAATTATCTTGTATCTTTATTAACGCAAAACAGCCTCATCAATCAAAATCGGATATTGATTTTTTGTCGGTTATACTCGTAATTGCACTTATTGTTACAGTCAGTTTAGCATTTGATAAGGATTATACAGACCCTGAAAAGATTGCTGACAGACAAACCTTGAGCGATTATCTTGAAAGCCTGCCAAACTGTATTTATGAGGCAGGGGATGAGAA
>JAEDKI010000187.1 GCA_016295895.1 Clostridiaceae bacterium
TTAAGCCAAAATATCCGAGCCGACTGCCTTTTCAACAAACTTGCTGACATTGGCAAGCCCCATGCCCGTGTTGCCTCTGACTCCCGGAACGGGAATGATCGCAGGCAAAGGCCTTGAAGCATAACGCTCGATCTCCTCCGGAATTTCGGAAGCAAGCTGCTCGGTTATATATATTACTCCGTAGCCGTTTTCGGCAAGACGGCGAACCGTGTGGGCAGCCTTAACGGGGTCGGTTTCGGGGAAAATACTCAGCCCGAGAGAAGCAAAGCCGTAAATGCTCTCCTTGTCTCCTATTGCGGCAATTTTATACATATATATCCCTCACTCTCTCCGTAATCGCCTGAGCGGGGATTCCGCTCGCCTTAGCCGAAAGAATAATTCTGACATTTTTCGATTCCGCCTGCTTCGCATAATAATAAGCCACAAGCGGATCGGGCCCGAAGGTCTCATATTTTGCGCTCTCAAGCCACGAAACAACAGAGTTGTCGCATTGCTTTTCAAAAGCGGTGAAGCCTTTCTTAACGCTGTCTGAAAGAAAAGCATATTCGGTTGTCAGCAGATATTCAGCCATGCTGTCCGTGCTTCCCGCATTCGCATAAAGCTCGCCGTTATCCGTTTTACAGCCGCACATTGCTTCAAGGGCAAAATCTCTGCTTTTGCCCGTCTTGCGGCAGCGAAGTGCGGTTTTGATGTTCGCCGCAGCAGCATAAAGCTCCGCAATTCTCAGAAGCAGACCGCTTGCGGCTTTCCCTGCATATTCAATTCTCGCTTCAAGAGCCGCTTTGTCAATGATAATCTCCGCAAGCTGACCGCTTTCACGCTTTGAAACGGCTTCATACGCCTCAAGAGCAGGCTTTGCGAGAAATTCGGGCAGAATATCGAAATCGTTCTCCGTCACGGCTTTGGTTATCAGCTCCGTGTCGGTTATGCAGGGGTAAACATAGCATTCCGACGGTTCACGGTCGGAAAAAACGCATTTGACAGCCGCTTTGACATTGAAAAAGTCGTTGCCGATAACAAGAGCTTCAAGCAATGAAGCGTCGGGAGCGCTTTCGGCAATAAGCTCCCATGCTTTTGAAAGCTCACGCTCCGCAATGTCGAATTTCTCACCCTTTTCGGGGATATCCCAACCCTTATCGGCAAGAATGCGAACCGCCGCCGCATAGTCCGAAGCCGCCATAAGCTGCTCCATGTCGGCAGAGGTCAACAAAGAAACTTCATTTGACCTTATTCTCGCAACGGCATAGGCATATTCGGTTTCACGCATATTCCTCACCGCCCGTCAAAATATAATATCGTTGATTTTAGCCTTGAGAGTGTCCGATTCGGCTTCGATAATTGCCTTGAAGGAACAATTTATCTCAATATCGCCGTAAATAAGCATCAGACCGCCCTCAATATCTGCAGGCTCTTTTGAAATCACGCAGGAAGCGTTCTTTTCGGCAAGAGCCGATGAAAGTTTGTTTTCAAAATCCGCAGGCATTCTTGAAATATCCCTTGCGGAAAGCTTAACGACGCATTCGCCGCTCATGGCGTTATCGGCGGCAAGCTTCAGCAGAGCGCCGAAATATTTATCATCGGGCAGAGAAAGCAGAGTTTCAAGCAGCTTTGAAAGAACCTCGCCGACCGCCTCAACCCTTGCTTCAAGAAATGCACGCTTTTCGATCTGTTCAGAGCCCGAACGAGCCATTGAAAGAATATTCTCGCATTCTTTCTTAGCGTCGGCTTTGATTTTTTCGGCAAGCTTATTGCCGTTTTCCTCAGCCTTTGCCGCCAACTCATCACATTGCTTCTGAGCATTTGCAATTATTGCGTCACTCTTTGCTGCGCTGTCGTCGTTGATTTTAGTTATGATTTTGTCTAAACCTGTCATGGCTTCAGCCCTCTCGGTCAATCAAACGCCGAGCTTGCCGACGCTGATGATTGAAAGCAGAGAAACAAGCAGGGCAAGAACGGCGTAGGTCTCAACCATAACCGCCATTGTGATAGCCTTACCGCTCTGCTCGGGCTTCTTCGCAATAATGCTTACGCCTGCTGCGGCGGCTTTGCCCTGAGAAATGCCTGAGAAATAACCGACAACCGCAATGGGAAGGCATGCGCCGAAATAGAGCAGACCCGAAGCAACGGAAATAGGCTCAAAGCTTCCGCCGATGATGCCGACCTGAAGAAGAACAAGGATTGCGGCAAGGAAGCCGTAAAGACCCTGAGTACCGGGAAGAATCTGAAGAATAAGAACTTTACCGAACTTTGAGGGATCCTCGGTAACAACGCCTGCGCCTGCCTGACCGACAAGGCCGACGCCCTTTGCCGAACCCATACCTGCGAAAATTGCGGCTGCTGCCGCTCCTATAAGTGCAAAAACAATACCGAGATTTTCCATGTTATTTTTCCTCCTTGAGTTTGAAATATTTTGTATTGGCAGTTAACGGGGCGAAGGCTCTGCCGCCGCCCTCATAAAACTTGGAATAAAGCTCAACATACTGGAGCCTGTTGGTGTGAACATAAGTGCCTATCATGTTAATCGCAATATTTATCGTATGACCGACAATGAATACGAAAACAAGAAGAATCGCTTTGACAACGGGGTTTGACGGAATCGTTCCGAGCATATTGACAACCTGAGCGATAACTCCCGTGCAAAGGCTCAGGGCAAGCAGTCTTGAATATGAAAGAACATCTCCGAGATAACCCGAGCCGACATTGTAAAGCCCGTAAAGTCCTCCGCCGAGCTTGCCTATCAGGCTCTTTGACGAACGACCGCTTGTCAGCACAACGGCAATTACGCCCGCTATTGCAAGGTATTTGCCGACGGTGAGCACAACGGCAGGCATTCCGCCCGCTATCATGTTGGCACAAATCGGAGCAACGCCCGTAACGAGAAGATAAATCGGAACGGTGTCGCAGATTGCGTCAAGCTTTTTGCCCTCTTTCCAGAGCATCACAAGCCTTACGGCAAGGCCGAGATAAAGGTGGCAGATGCCGAACAGGAAAGAGAACAGCAGCAGGGTCATGGGATTGTTGCCCGCAAGCGGATCCATCCAGATTGCGATATCCGCCGTTGTCAGATTCTTGCCGAAGAAATTATTTGCAACAACGGGGATAATGTCGCCGAACCAGCCGCCGAACATTGCGCCCCAGAACATCGTTGAAATTCCGCAGTAGAAAAACAAATTCATGTTTTTCTTCATGTTTTCTTCAAGC
>JAEDKI010000028.1 GCA_016295895.1 Clostridiaceae bacterium
GCCGTAAACGAGAACCTTGGAGCCGAGAAGCTGATTGCTCGAAACGGGCAGAGAAAAGCTCAGGTAGCCCTGCTGGCTGTAAAGCGATTTGAAGAAATCGTAAACAACGAAAAAGAAGGTTACGAAAATCAGCAGAAATGAAACGAGAATCGAAAGGACGATTGAAATATTTCTTATCATCGTTGCTTTGTTGATCAAAGCGGCGCTTGCAGAGCCGTTGCCCTGAATGAGAACGCAGATGCCGAAAACCGCAAAGAGAACGGCAATTGCGATGTAGAAAAGGCTGATTACTCTTGCGCTTGCAAGAAAATCGTTCTTAACAAGCTTGAAAAACTTGTTTTTCGGCTTAGAAGTTCCAGTCACTGCTGAACACCTCCTTGAATATGTCGTTGATTGTTTTGCCGCTTGCCGTGATGTTGGCAACGGAGTCCTTAATCAGAAGCGAGCCTCTGCCGATCATGAGAATTGAATCGAATATCTCCTCAACATCCTGAATGAGGTGGGTGGACATAAGAATTGTTGAACCCTCGGGACGGTTTTTGAGAATTGTTTCAAGAATAAAATCTCTTGCAGCAGGGTCAACGCCGCCCATGGGCTCGTCGAGAATATATAATTTTGCGTTCCGGCACATGACAAGAAGAAGCTGAAGCTTTTCCTGCATACCCTTTGACATGGTTTTAGCCTTCTGCTTGTGGGGAAGCTGGAAAACATCCAGCATATGCATGGCTTTCTCTTTGTTGAAATCGTCGTAGAAATCCGCAATGTAGTTAACTGCGTCGTCAGCGGTCATCCAGCTTGCAAGATAGGTTTTCTCGGGCAGAAAGGCGACCATGGATTTGCTGATTTTTCCGGGCTTGTTTCCGTCAATGAGAACCTCGCCCGAATAGTCGTTGATAAGACCCGTCAGAATTTTTATCAGAGATGTTTTGCCGCTGCCGTTCGGACCCAGCAGGCCGATAATCTGACCGCCCTCAAAGCTGAACGAGACATTGTTCAGAACCTGATGGCTGCCGTATGACTTGCTGAGATTATTTACTGAAATAATAGCAGACATTTTAACCCTCCCGGTTTTTTTATTTTAATCCATAATTGGATATATTATATCACTATCTATAATAAATTAAAAGATAATTTTTGCGTTTTTTTTGATAATAGTTAAATAATTTGTAAACAGAGGGAATAACGGAGCGAAAATAATCAGAAAAACCGCCCCGAATCGGCAGGATTGCCGGAACGGAGCGGAAAATTCGGTTTTATTGAGCTGCGGCAGCCTTTGAGGACTGTTCCTCCATATACTGCTTGATAACGACATTTGCTCTGCTCTGAGCTTTCTTGATTACCGAAGAATTTTCTTTTGAGGGATAATCGGATTTTACAATGCTGTCATAGAGATTCTGAAAATCCTGATTGGAGAGCTTGGTTTTTGCTGTTGACATCCATTCATAGTCGTCGGTATTTTCGCCGAGATAATAAATGAGGAAGCAGCCTTCTTCGGTGTCAAAATATTTATAGTCGCCTTTTTTGCGGGATTCGTCGTAAATCCAATCGGTGACCTGATAATAATAGTAGGTCGAAAAAACTGCGGATTCTCCTGTTGAGCCGGCATCGGAACAGAGCTTTCTGAAGGTCTGTTCGGATTTGTCGCTTTCCTCCCACTTTTTGTTGAACGCTTCCGCTTCTGTTTTTGCGTTTTGCTTTGCGGCATCGTCATAATCCGAATAATACGGTGCGTCGTAGCTTATAATCTCACGGCTTGTGTTGAGAAATGCGGGTTTTTTAATATAGACAACATAAGCATAAAGCTGAGTTTCGATAACGGTTATTTCGCCCGCAACACGGTCCTCGCTGAACATCCAGTCTGCTACCTCGTCGCCGAAAACGGTTGAAATGGTTTCTTTATCGGAATAATTGCAGGCGGTTACGACCTCGGCATTGTAATTTCCGTCGGGATAGTTATTATTGGCGTAATTTATGAAATCTTCTTCGCTTCTGATAGCGTTAACCTCGGAGGCAACATAATCGCCATCAATGGGGTAAACTCTGCCGATAATTCTTGTGTAGCTGTCTTTGTTTGCTTTGAGTTCGGCATCGAGCTGCTGCTGAGTGTAGCTGTTCTTAAACTCTTCCCGTTTCAGGGTGTTGTATTTTTCGGCATAGGCTAACATGATTTCTTTTGCACAGAACATATTATAGGTGAGTCCCGGCGCATAAACATCGGCGAGCCTTTCATCGGGTGTGACCCCTTTGCTTGAAGCGTAGCTCTTGATTCGTTCATAATGATTAATTGTTGCGGCAATTTCAATAACAGAAAATTCAACACCCTCCTTGATTGCCTGGTCGAAGCCCTCAAAGATTGATGTCATCTGATTTATGACATTGACGGTGAACACATCAGCCCATGTCATGCTTGTGTCGGCAGGATATTTTTGTTCATCGGGGAGCTTCGATGTGTCGTAGCCCGTTCCGTTATATCCCTTTTCGCTGATAGCGGTGTTAACCGTGTTAAGCTGAACATGGAATTCATCGTAGTAATACATCTCAAATTCGGGCATGGAAATTTCTCTGTCACCGATTGTTACGGCAACGCCGTATTCTTTGCTTGCCGCTTTGCTGTCGAGTGCCGCCTGATTGAGAACTTCAATAAACTCAACGGGCATTCTTGCGCCCTTGTAGTCAGCGTAAGTGTATTGGCTCTTATTTGTGTTGGGTTCTGTAACAATCGGCACGGTGGTTGCTTTTCCGCTCTCGATTTTGGGCTTGACAACGAAAATTCCCGTCAGAATTACCGCAACTGCAAGAACGAGCGCCGCAGCCGCAATGATAATGCCCTTAACGGGCTTTTTGCTTTGGGAAGCCGCCTCTTTTTCCTGAACCTTTGCCTTGATTTTTTCCTCTTTTTGCTTGGCTTTCAGGCTTTCGGCGTTTGCCTTTGCTTTCTTTTCGGCAATTTTCTTTGCGTTGTCCGCCGCTTTCTTTTTGTTCATATCAAATGCTCTCTCCTTATCAGTTCTGCTTTCTGACAACCTTATATTCATCATAAGGATTATAATACGGACATTCGTTTTCGCCGCCCTGCATGAAGCGGTAAAGCTCGTCCTCGTCAAGATTTACAAGGCATTCATAGCACTCGTATTCTTCGTTATAATCGTAATATGCGCAGTTTTCGCAAATGCTTGACCCTGCCATTGCTTTGCACCTCAGTAGATAGGAATGATTATTTCTTTTTCGGTTTTTTCAACGCCGCTCATTCCGATTTCTCTCAGATGAGGGCCGAAGAACAGACCGGGAGCTCTGCCCGAGGGATAAAGCTCAAGTAACGGAGCCATAACAAACGCCCGCTCAAGCACTCTCGGATGCGGCAGAGTCAGCTCGTAGCTTTCGCTTTTAAATCCGTCATAAAGAATCAAATCAAGGTCGATGATTCTCGGCTCGTTTTTCTTGGTTCTGATTCTGCCGAGAGCCGCCTCGATGCCGAGGCATTCGCCCAGAAGAAGCGTCGGAGAAACGCTCGTTTCAACAAGCAATGCCGCATTATAAAATTTATCGTCGCTCTCGCAGTCGACAGGCTCGGTTTCGTAAACGCCCGATGCCTTGATTATTTTAACTCCCGAGAGCTTTGCGATAGCCCTGACTGCGGCGTTGATATTCTCAATTCTGTTGCCGAGATTCGTTCCGATTGCAATAACCGCTTCGCTCATAAAATCAATCCTTCCTGTCCCTGAAAATCTCAACGCCGACATAATCGAAGTCCGCTTTTATCGGCGCTTCGGGCTTCTTCAAAAGAATTCTGAGACTCTGAATCTTTTCAAATCTTTCAAAAAGCCCCTGCGCAACTCTTTCCGCCGCTCTTTCAAGCAGGTCATCCTTTTGCGCAGTGAAGATTTTTACGGTTTCTTTAATAATTTTTGCGTAGCTCACCGTGTCGTCAACATTGTCGCTGCGGCACGGAAGCCTTAAATCAACAACGGCATCAATGTCAAAAATAAAATTCTGACCGTCCTCTTTTTCTTCGGGATTAACGCCGTGATATGCAAATATTTTCAGACCTCTGACAAGTATTTTATCCATTTTATTTACCCGTATTTCTGAATATTGCGTCGGCGACCCTTGCGCCCTGAACGCCTGAAAAAACATCGTGAACTCTGATTATATCGGCTCCGCCCGCAATCGCCGCAGTATGTGCTGCAACGGTTCCCGGGTCTCTGAGCCTGCATTCCTTAACTCCGCTTGCAGCCCCGATAAATCTTTTCCTCGACCCCGCCGCAAGCAGGGCAATGCCTTTGAACTTCAGCCATTCCATCTCACGCAGGATATCATAATTATCCCCGTTGGTCTTGCTGAAGCCGAGGCCGACATCAAGGCAGAGCTGTTCCTTTGGCAGACCGATTTCCGCCGCAAGATTCAGAGCGTCAAGAAAGAAATTTCTGACATCCTCAACAACTCCGTTTTTATATTCCGCAGGCTCGTTCGCTCCGCACGGATTGTGCATGACGATATATCCCGCTCCGTATTTTTTTGCAAGCAGAGCCATTTCGCTGTTGAAAACGCCGCTGACATCGTTTATGATGTCAGCCCCCTCTTTCAGAGCCGCTTCGGCACATGAGGGATAGAATGTATCAACCGAAACCGCCGCCGTCAGCTTGCCCTTTAACGCTTCAAGCGCAGGCATAAGCCTCTCTTTTTCTTCGCTTGCGGAAAGAATTACGGCGTCGGGTCTTGTTGAATTTGCGCCGAGGTCGATAATATCCGCTCCCTGCTCCTGCATTTCAAGAGCGTGCTCGAGAGCCGCTTCGGGATTATTGTAAAGTCCGCCGTCGGAAAAAGAATCGGGGGTGTAGTTGAGAACGCCCATAACATAGGTTTTTTCTCCGAGCGGAAAGCTGAATTTTCCTGCCTTAAACATTACTGTCTGCCTCCGGTCAAAAGAGCAAGAGCTTCGGCTCTTGTTTTTGCGTTGCTCCGCATCGTTCCTCTGAGCGCCGAGGTTCTCGTCTGCGACCCCGAGGCTCTTGCGCCCCTCATCGTCATGCAGAGATGCTCAGCCTCAATAACCACCGCAACGCCCATTGGCTGCATATTTTCTTCAATAAAATCGGCAATCTGAGCCGTCAATCTCTCCTGAAGCTGAGGTCTTTTTGCGAAGGAATCAACAATCCTTGCAAGCTTTGAAAGCCCGATAACCTTGCCGTCCGACGGAATATAGGCAATGTGAGCCTTGCCCATGAACGGAACAAGATGATGCTCGCACATCGAATAGAGCGGAATATCCCTGACGATGACCATTTCATCGTTGCCGTTTTCGTTAAACAGCTTCAGATGTCTTTTCGGGTCGTCCTCAAGCCCCGCAAATATTTCTTCATACATTCTTGCAACTCTTGACGGGGTTTCAACAAGCCCCTCTCTGTCAGGGTCCTCGCCGATTGCAATAAGAATTTCACGGATTGCCGCTTCAATTCTCGGTTTATCCATTAAGCTTGCCTGCCTTTCATTTCTGCTCGGTCACAAGGGACAGCATCGGTCTGCCGCAGTCCTCGGAGCGATAAACGGAATTCAAAGAAAATTTTTTGTCGGTTTCTCTGCTTGCCATCGTCAGAACATTATATATTCTTTTGTTGGAAAACAAGTCGTCAACCGCCTGATTATATACATCGAGGCTCCCGAAAAGAACACGAACCGAATCGGAGCCGCCGTTAAGCTCGTCTGCAAGAAGCTTTGCAAGCCTCTTTTCGTCGGAGCGGTCATAAGTTTCAAAATATTTGCCTGTTTTGATGTAGTAATTCTCTGCCGTGGCGGTGCATTCAAAGCCGCCCGAAATATCGGAATGGCTCAGAGAAATCATTTCTTCATTGATGTTGAAAAAATCATAAAGCTTAGTGTCGGAGCCGTCTGCGCTGACCGGGTCATCCCATGTGCAGTCAAGATAGTAGCAGTCTCCGTTGATTTTGACGGCGTTCCACATATGCTTCTGAGATTCGCCGTCTTCGTCAACCGCATTGCCGCAGACAACGGAGCATTCTATTCCTGCCATATTAAGAAGAAGCTTTGCCGCCTTTGAGTAGCCCTCGCACGCCGCCTTGCCGTTGACAAGTGCGCCGTATACGGAGGAATAAACGTGATTCCCTTCGACAAGCTCATATCGGCAGTTGTCAATTATATAATCGTGTATTTCAAGCTCTGTCTGCCACTCATCCTCGGGATTCGTCAGAGAGGACAGAACTTTTTCGCAAACTTTATCAAGCTTTTTCTTTTGAATTGCATATTCGCTTTTTGAAATAATGTATTCGGGGAAATAGCTGATACGGTTAAGCTTTGAGATTAAATGCCCTTCTCCGCCGTAAAAGAATATTTCGGGGTTATCATACAGCAGAGCGGAGTTAACATTTCTGAGTTGAACCTCCGTCACCTGCGGAATGGTTATGCTGTCGGGGAAATCGTATATTTCCGATAAAATGGCATTGTATACATGCTTTTCGACATTGGACAGCTCATTGAAATAGACCTTGTTGGGGCTGCCGATGTCGGTCAGCTCCGACGGAGGCTCTTTTTCATATTTTGATTGGCTGTAATTTAGCGCATAGTTGCACAGCGCAAACGCCGCCGCAAAGCCTGTCAGCGCAAAAACAACGCTCAGAAGCAGAGAAAGAAACTTCTTCATAGGGCTTTTCCTTTCAAAACAATCCTCTTATTTACTCCTCATTTGCAACGAGCTCCTGCGGGGAATCCGCAACCCGTTTAACGGCAAAGCCGTTTTCCATCAAAGCCTTGACGCCCTCCTCCGTCTGCGAGAAATCAACTATTGAAAGGTCGGTTTTGAGCGTGTTTGACAGCTTTGAAAAAATTCTGCTCCTCTTTTCAAGATAGGAGGGTTTAAAAACATAATCGAGCATTTCAAGCAATGCCGAAGCCTGAAGCGAACGCCCGTGAGCGCCCTGAGAGTCAAGGTAACGCAGATATTTGAACAGGCTGTCGCCTTTCAGATTCTGCTTGCCTCTGACAAGAATAAGCGAAAAATCGGTTCCTTTATATTCAATCTGTTCGGGAACGGTTATGTCCATTCCGCCAAAATAGTTTATCATCATTTTGAAGGTTTCGTCCGTTGAGCCGATGTAGCCGTCAACGGATATTCCCGTTGACGCCTCAACCGCCCGGACGAGCTGATTCTCGCCCGATTTTGCAAAAATTCCGTCGAGCGTTTCGGTTTTTCCGCTGAGTGCAAAAGGTTCGTCTGTCGAAAGTGACAGAGCCGTTGCCCGCCTTTCGGGAAGCCTGAAATTAACAAGCCATGCAAAGCGAAGCTCCTTTCCGTCGGGGTCGGAGCACCAGAAAAGATAGGTTCTTTCGCCCTCAATTTCAACCGTGCCTGACGGAACCGTTTGGGTTTCGGTGACGGTTTCGGCGTTGCCTCCGAGGGCGCTTTTTATATCGAAATTATACTTTTTCAGAATTGCAAGGCATGAAATCGCAAGCACGCTCAGCACGCAGACAAGCAGGGTTGCGGCAAATTTTTTCAGTTCTCTGCTGCTGCTCTGCCTGTCGGTCTTAAAGTTTATATTTTTTCGGTTTCTGTTAAACATTTTTTTCACCGCTGTTTAATCAAAATCGCCGCAGTTTCTTTTTCAAGATAAAGCTCTCTGCCAGTAACGGTTTCGCCCGTCAGCGAGCTGTAGCCCTCCTCGGGCAGAATGTAGACAATTGAATGGTTATTGCGGTTTGCAACGGTCATTATGCTTTCTCCGCAGCCCCGTCTTTCATAAGCAACGCAGCCGAGAGCCGCCGAAACGGGGATAAAATCACCCTGTGCAAAGACCTTGTGTTCTTTTCGGAGCTTGCCGAGAAAACGGAAATGCTCAAGAAGCTCTTTATCTTCTTTTCCCCAGGGGAAACAGCCTCTGTTGAACGGGTCGTCGCCTCCGCCGAGCCCCGCCTCATCTCCGTAATAGACGCAGGGAACGCCCGGCAGGGTGAACTGCATTGACGAAACAAGCTTTAACAGCGTTTTGCCGAAAGCCCGCCGGTCTTCGCTCAGCACGCCTTTATACCTCTGCATTCCGTTGCCGCCGTGCTCGGGCTCGGCAAGCCTGCTGAGCACACGGCAGGTGTCGTGAGTGCCGATATGATTCATAAGGCAGTCAACCGCCGCCTTGGGATAATTTTCGCAGATTTCGGCTATTCTGTCATTGAAGCCCTCCGCATTTCCGCTCACGGCAAAGTTAATCAGCAAGTCGGCAAAGGGATAATTCATAACCGAATCAAGCTGACCGCCCTGAAGATATCTTCTGCGCTTGCCGTAGCTTATCTTGTTGGAGGCGTCCTCCCAGACCTCGCCGAGAATGAATGCATCGCTTTTTTCATCTTTAACCGCAGAACGCAGAGCGTCAAGGAATTTATCGGGAAGCTCGTCGGCAACATCGAGTCTCCAGCCGCTTGCGCCCGCCTTGAGCCATTTACGCAGAATTCCGTTTTCGCCCGCCATGTAGTTGATGTATCCGTCGTTTTCCTCGTTGATTTCGGGCAGGATGTCAACGCCCCACCAGCAATCGTATTCATCGGGGAAATTCTTGAATTTATACCATTCATAATAGGGCGAATTTTCGCTGTTATATGCTCCGACGGTATTATATCTTTTTTCTTTGTTGAAATATTTGCTGTCTGAGCCCGTGTGGCTGAAAACGCCGTCAAGAATGATTCTGATATTCCGTTTTGCCGCCGCTTTGCAAAGCTCGGTAAAATCTTTTTTTGTGCCGAGAAGCGGGTCTGTTTTTTCGTAGTCGGCGGTGTCGTAGCGGTGATTGGAATGAGCCTCAAAAATCGGATTGAGATATATGCATCCCACTCCGAGGGATTCAAGATAATCAAGCTTTTGCTCAATTCCCTTGAAATCGCCGCCGAAGAAGTCATACTTTGTTATTTTTCCGTTTTCATCGGGTTCCCACATAGGTTCGCCGCCCCAGTCGGAGCGCAGAACTCTGTCGGCGGGAACGCCGTTTTTCTTTTTGCCCGAATTGCAGAAGCGGTCGGGAAAAATCTGATAAATAACCGAGCCTTTTATCCAATCGGGAGTTTTGAAATCCTTTGAAAAAACCGTGAGCTGAAAGCTCGTTCCGTCGGCGGAAATTCTGCCCGTGGAATTGTCAAATCTCGTGATAACACTGCCGCCGCTCTTTTGGGCGATGGCGAAGTGATACCAATAAAGCCCCTGCTCCTCAAAGCTCAGAGTGACCCTCCACCACTCCTCGTCGTTATTCTCCATGCGCTCCCATGTCATCGGATATATTTGTGATTTTCCGCTGTCGGAGTTTACGATAACGCTTGCGCCCGTGCAACAGATGCTTCGGGGCAAAACGATTCTCAGAGTGACCCGCTCGCCCTCGCAGACTGCGCCGAAGGGGCTTTTATGATAGGTCAGCCGTGAATTATAAGGTATAAAATCCATTCTGTCATTTCCTAACTTATTACTGTTTCAAAGCCTTTTAAGGCATCGGAGTCGGCGGCAATTCGGTTATTTTTATCAGAAAATCCGAGATAAAATATCCGAGACCGATCAAAAGCAGAATTCCTGCCGCAATCAGCACGGCGGAAATAATCTTTTTGCCACGGACTCTCTCCTCATAGCTCGGGCCCGTGCCGAACCGTGTTGAAAATTCGGTTATGCTCTTCCGCTGAGAGGGCTTGATTGATTTTTCTATTTTACCTTTTTTAGGCATATCCGTACCCCCGGTCAGCTGAAAATATTTGTGTCGGTGAAGCCTGCAAAAGCAAGCGAAAGCATTGCAACATAAAGAAACATTGCGGGAGTTCCCTTGAATACGGCGGGAATATCCTCGTTTTCGGCAATGCGCTGTGAACCCTTGCTGATAAGAGCAGCCGCAAGCACAAAGGCAATGCCCGCTCCGAGACCCGAGCCGATGCTGCCCGCAAAGGAGTAGGCTGCGTAGTTGTTGATGTGGGGAACTGCCAGAACAAGGGTGTTGAGAGCGGCGATGCCGAGAGTTCCGAGAACCTTTGCAGACGCTCTGAAAATAAATTTCATCACGGCGGCGGTGACTATATAAACGCCTGCCAGAACGGCGGCATAGACAGCCGCCCTGAGAGAATAGGGCAGAGCGGCAACCGATTCAACCGAATCGATAACTCCGCAAAGTGCGCTTGTCGCAACCGAAAATCCCGAAATCATAACGGCGAATTTGCCGAATGTGCCGGGCTTGGTTGAAACTCTGATAGCCTCGCTCATGCCGAGACCCGAGCTTAAAACGAGATTCTGAACAAAGACCGTATAAAGGGCGGTCATAAGCAAATCCGAAAGCATTTTCATTGCTTATCCACCCCGCTTTCGTCCGAATCCAGCCCCAGGGATTTGAAAAATTCTTCGATATCTCTCTGAGATTCCCATCGGATTTTTTCCTGACTGCTTAATTCGGGCTTCGGCTGAGGCTCGGGCTCTTTTTCGGCGGGAGTCTCCACGGTTTCGGAAGTCCAGAATTCGTCGAACAGCTCGACCTCCTCAACCTCGCCGCTTTCTTCTGCGGGCTGAGGCTTCGGAGCGGCATTTTCAGGCTTTTTGACAACGGGACCGCTTTCTTCAAGATATGCGGGATATTTTTCGGCAATGAACGCCCTGAGCGCAGCCGCAACAAAGCCGAGAATAACAAGCCCGCCGAAAGGAAGAAGCATTCCTTTGAATGCAACGGGCAGGTCAAGAGTAACTCCGCCGAGCGACGATGCTCCGAGAAGCTCCCTTAACGCTCCGACGAGAATCAGCACTATCGACGAGCCGATTCCGACGGCGGCGGCGTCATAAACCGCAAGCTTAACGCTGTTTTTGACCGAAAACTGCTCGCAGTGAACGGCGGTTACGGAATTAACGGCGATGAGCGGAATATATATTTTCATGCCGAGGCTCAGAGTGGTAAGCGTTTTTGTTTCGACTATCCAAAGCACGGGGCAGATGATTGCAATGCCGATAAGAAGATAGAGCGGCACTCTTATCCATCTCGGAACCTTTTTCAGCAATGCGCTTGCAAGCAAGCAGGTTATAATCAGATCGGCGCATAATACAACCGAAAGCACGGCGGCGTTCACGAGGCTTGTTGAAGCCGCAACCGCAGGGCAAAGCCCGACAAGCTGAACCAGAACGGGGTTGAAAATAACTGCGCCTTTTATAAACATATCCTTAAATGATATATTTTCGTTTTTCATGCTTATGCCGCCCTCCTTTCCGATTTATTAAAAAATTTCAGATAATTATTTGTTTTCCGCCTGAGACGGGGTTGATACATTCTGAGGAGTTTTTTTTGAGCTACGGAACGGATTTTTAGCCATCGCCGAACCGAGAACGGGCGAAATTCCGTTTGTGAGCAAAACGGCGAAGCATACCGTTTCTTCATAAACTCCGACATAGCGCATTATCATGCAGAAAATTCCGCACAGTGCGCCTGAAATTATTTTGAATACCCCTCCGACGGGCTGAGATGAATAGTCTGTCAGCAGAAATACCGCCGCAAAAAGCAGAGAACCCGATGAAAGCTCTAAAACGGCGCTCGTGAGCGGCGAAGCGTTGATTCTCGGGAAAATCATGGAGAATACCGCACAGGCGGCGATGAAGCCCGCCGTTGAGAGCAGGGCGTTACGCCTGCGCACAAAGAGATAGGCACAGCAGCCGAGCATCAGGATTCCGCAGCCCGTGCCCATCGGCCCCGCAACATTTCCGCTTAAAATATCAAATGTATTCAGAGCGTTGAGATGAACGGAGTTTCCGTTTGCGAGAAGAGCGCCGAGGGAGCGGGCACCGAGCAGTTTTCCGCTTGAATTATAGGAATAGTCAAACACAAGCTCCTTGAAGCATACGCTTGCGAATGCAAAACCTGCCGCCGCAGGCACAAACGGCGCTTTCAGCGAACCGCCGAACGGTATTTTTGCCGCCAGAACGGCGAACGCCGCCGCAGAAGCGGGAACATAGAGGGGGATTCCCGAGGGCATCATCAGAGCGATTGCCGCTCCGATAAATATATTGCTCAAATCTTTCAGCAAAAATTTTCTTCCGAGAGCGAGGCACGCAAGCAGGTCGCAAAGCTCCGCAGTCAATACGCTGACGGCGATAACAAGCAGCGCCCTTGCTCCGTAATAACGCCACGCAACGATGCACGGAGCGGCAAGCATGATAAGATAATCGCCGTAAATCTGCGAAACTTTGACTCTTTTTTGATTATCGGCTTTAACCGCCAAGGCTCTCACCTCTTAAAATTCCAATATTTTATCATTGCAACCTTGCCCCGAAAATCATATATTAGAATATAAGGAATACACTTTCAGGAGGCGCAACATGAAGATAAATTCTCCCGCTGATGACAGAATAATTGTTGATCTGACAGGTCAGGATATGCAGGAGCTTGATATTACATATGAAGCTATGGATTATTCGACCATTGAAACCCGCAGGTTTATCTGGACTGTTCTGGATCAGGCGGGCAAGGCGCTCGGCAGAGAGCTTGACCCCTCACGCCGCATGATAATCGAAGCCGTGCCGAAAGCGGGCGGCGGCTGTGTGCTCAACTTCACCATGCTTGACGGCAGGAGAGCGGGAATAACCCAAAAACAGATTCTTAAAAAACAGAGCGAAAGCTTTATCTGCGAATTTGACAGCCTTGACGCTCTTTACCGAGCCGCAGGGGGGCTTTCATCTCTTGAAGCCATGCCCGAGAGCAGTCTTTATAAAAGCGGCGAAAAATTCCGCCTTTTTGTTGCAAAATCGGGAGATGCCCGCTTTTTGAAGCAGTATTTTTCCGAGTTCGGCAGTGTTGAGGACTGCGGCAAGCTCAGCGGAGCGTTTGCGGCTGAGCATTGGAAAACGCTCATCGGGCAGAATGCGCTTGAAGAATTAAACAGATAAAAATGCTTTTTCCGCAAGCGAACGCAGGTCGGCAATCGCCTTTGCCGCATCGGGAGCGCCGAAAACAGCACTGCCCGCAACGAAAACATTTGCTCCCGCTTTTGCGGCGGTTTCAACCGTTTTATCATTGATTCCGCCGTCAACCTGAATATCAACCGAAAGACCTCTGCGCTGAATTTCACGGCGCAGGGTTTTTATTTTATCCATGGTTTCCGCCATGAACGACTGACCGCCGAAGCCCGGCTCAACCGTCATGACAAGCACCATTGAGAGCTTATCGAGAAACGGAAAAACCTCCTCAACGGGGGTGGCGGGTTTAACGCTGATGCCCGCTTTACAGCCGCAGGCAAGGATTTTATCAACCGTTTCTCCTGCGTTCGAGGAGCTTTCAACATGAAAAGTGATAATATCCGCTCCCGCCTTCCTGAAATCTTCAATATATTTCAGAGGGTCGTCTATCATAAGGTGAACATCAAAAATAAGCTCCGTTTTGTTGCGGATACTTTTGATTATCGGCGCTCCGAAGGTGATGTTCGGAACAAAGCGGCCGTCCATGACATCAAGATGAAGATAGTCCGCTCCGCATGTTTCCATTCTTGCCGCTTCTGCACCGAGAGCGGAAAAATCGCTTGCCAGCACCGACGGTGAAATTTTAATCATGTTATACTCACCCACACTAATATATAATAACATATTATAACAGTTTTCACCGCCGAGGTCAACATTTAACTGATATGTTCACACATTCTTAAAACGAATTGAGAAATTGTAATAAAAATGAAATTATTTATCCGTTTTTTTGAAATAAGGCGGTGCGATAATTAAATCACGGAAAAATCTTAACTCAAGCTTTACGATTTCCTTAACCTGTTTCTTAACTGTCTGATTTTAGAATTCAAATAAAGAAAGGGGAAAATTTTATGAATATACTTGTAACCTTGAATTCGGGCTATGTTTATCCGCTGACGGTAATGCTCCGCTCGCTCATGCGAACGAATCCCGGAGAGAAATTCACCGTTTATGTTGCCCATTCCTCGCTGACGGCGGATGATTTTGAGAAAATCCGTTCGAGCGTCGATATCGGCAGATGCAGAGTTGTCGGCATTGCGGTTGATAACCGACTTTTTGCCGATGCGTCATGCAAAAGCAGGCTTTCAAAGGAAACATATTACAGGCTGTACGCCGCCGAGTTCCTGCCCGAAAGCGTTGACAGAATTCTCTATCTTGACCCCGATATCATCATCAACGGCAGACTCCGCAAGCTTTATGACATCGATTTCGGCACCCGTCTTTTTGCCGCCGCAGGTCATAACAACAGATTTCTCA
>JAEDKI010000029.1 GCA_016295895.1 Clostridiaceae bacterium
ATGAAAGAAAAGCTGAATCAGAAGGATTCTTGATAACATGGATGATAAAATAAAAATCCGCCTTGCCCGCCCGGAAGATGCGGGCGAACTGCTTGCAATCTATGCCCCTTATGTTGAAGAAACGGCGGTAACCTTTGAATGTTCCGTTCCGTCGGCAGAGGAATTCAGACAGCGTATAGTTGAAATTCAGAAAAAATATCCTTATCTTGTTGCGGAGCTTGACGGAGAAGCCGTCGGCTATGCCTATGCCTCGGCTTTCAAGGGCAGAGCGGCATACGACTGGTCGGTTGAATCCTCGGTCTATGTCCGCAGGGATAAAAAGCGGCTCGGAATCGGGCGAAAGCTCTATGAAGAGCTTGAAAAATGCCTTTCCGCTCAAGGAATCCGAAACATCAACGCCTGCATTGCCTGCCCCGAGCGGGAGGATGAATATCTGACCGCCGACAGCATCAGATTTCACGAAAAACTCGGCTTTGCCTCCGTCGGAATCTTTCATTCCTGCGCCTGCAAATTCGGCAGGTGGTATAATATGACCTGGATGGAAAAGCACATCGGTGCTCACGAAGAAAACCCCGACCCGATAATACTTTTCCCCGATGTAAAAAGCTGAAAAACCGGACTGCCGCATGTGAGCGACAGCCCGGTTTTCTTGATTATTTTCTTTTAATTCTTTTTCTTTGCAGAAAGTCTCTGGAAGAACTTGACTATTTCTACAAGCGGAATAATGCTGATTGCAAGGCCGATTGAAATTCCGTATTCGGTCAAACCGATGGGAGTAAAACCGAAAGCGTTTGCAAGCGGGTCAATCTCAATGATTGCGGTTGTCAGAACGAGCGAAGCAACCATGGCGGCAAACAGAGCCTTATTGTGTGACTTCTGACCGAACGACATTGCAAGAACCGAGCCTCTCTGAGAACGCATATTGAATGAATGGAAGATTTCGCACATTGACATTGTCAGGAACGCCATCGTCATGCCGTCATTGCATTCCGCAATGTTCATAAACGCCCATTTTCCCGTCTCCATGAATTCGCCGATAAAGAATGCGGCAAGCGTGAGCAGGGTAACAAGAACGCCCTGATAGAAAACATCGAACGCCATTCCGCCGGCAAAAACGCCGTCCTTGCTGTTTCTGGGCTTGCGGTTCATGATATCCCTTTCGGGCTTTTCAAGACCGAGCGCAAGAGCAGGGAAGCAGTCGGTGACAAGATTTATAAACAGCAGGTGAACGGGCTTGAGAATCGTGAAATTCAGAATTGCCGCCGTGAATACCGAAAGAACCTCGGAAAGGTTTGAACCGAGCAGGAACTGAATAGCCTTGCGGATATTGTCATAGATTCGTCTGCCCTCGGAAACTGCCGTAACTATCGTTGCAAAGTTATCGTCGGCGAGAACCATATCGGCAACATTCTTTGTAACATCCGTGCCGGTGATGCCCATGCCTACGCCGATATCTGCGCTCTTGATTGAGGGAGCGTCGTTAACGCCGTCGCCCGTCATGGCGGTTATCATGCCTCTGTCACGCCAGGCGTTGACGATTCTCGTTTTATGTTCGGGCTGAACCCTTGCATAAACACGGTACTGAGTGACCTTCTCTTTGAAATCCTCGTCGCTTATCTCGTCGAGCTGAGCGCCGGTTATGGCGTGGGAAGCATCATCGATGATGCCCAGCTCAAGCGCAATCGCAACTGCGGTGTCCTTGTGGTCTCCGGTTATCATAATCGGAATTATGCCTGCGCTTCTGCATTCTTCAATCGCCGCCTTGACTTCGGGACGAACCGGGTCAATCATGCCCGTCAGACCGATGAAAACAAGGTCGTTTTCAAGCGCTTCGGGCGAATAATCCGCAGGAGCGGAGTCATATTTTCTGAACGAAACCGCAAGCACTCTCAGAGCCTTGTCCGCCATTCTCTTGTTGTCGGCGGCTATGCTTGCTCTGATTTCGTCAGTCAGGGGAACTATGTTGCCGTCAACAAGTGCATGGGTGCATTTTTTGAGAATCTCGTCGGGAGCGCCCTTAGTGTACTGAACAATGCCGTCGGTAGTCTGATGAACGGTTGACATCATCTTTCTGCCCGAATCGAACGGTGCTTCGCCGATTCTCGGGCTGTTCGCCGTAAGGTCGTTTTTGTTGAAGCCGAGCGTGTTTGCATAGGCAACGAGAGCGGCTTCGGTCGGCTCGCCCGTAACAGCGCCGTCGGCGTCAATTTCTGCGTCACAGCACAGAGCCATAGCCTTTGCGATAAGCGGTTCATCGTCGCCGTAGTGGTCAACGACCGTCATTTTATTCTGAGTGAGCGTGCCCGTTTTATCCGAGCAGATTATCTGAGCACAGCCGAGCGTTTCAACGGCGGTGAGCTTTCTGATAATCGCATTTTTCTTTGACATATTCGTAACGCCGATAGAAAGAACTATCGTAACAACCGCCGCAAGACCCTCGGGAATGGCGGCAACCGCAAGCGAAACGGCAATCATAAAGCTGTCAAGAATCAGATGGAAGCCGAGAGCCTCGCCTCTGACATAAGCGGCTATAACCTGGAACGCAAAGATGAAAACGCAGATGCCGAGCACAAGCCATGTCAGAATCTTTGAAAGCTGATTGAGCTTTATCTGAAGCGGGGTTTCGCCATCCTCAGCCTGAGCGATTGCGTTGGCAATCTTGCCCATTTCGGTGTTCATGCCCGTCTCAACAACAACCGCCTTGCCTCTGCCGTAAACAACGGTTGAACCCATATAAGCCATGTTTTTTCTGTCGCCGAGAGGAACCTCGCCCTTTTCGCCGCCTTTGAGCAGAGCGATGATTTTGTCAACGGGAACGGATTCGCCCGTCAGAGCGGCTTCTTCGATTTTCATGCTGGCGCACTCGAAAATACGGCAGTCTGCGGGAACTGCATCGCCCGCCTCAAGGATTATAACATCGCCGACAACAAGATCTTCGCTGCGGACAGATACTATTTTTCCGTCACGCAGAACCTTTGAAGTTGCCGCAGACATTTCCTGAAGCGCTTCGATTGCGGCTTCTGCCTTGCTCTCCTGCAAAACGCCGAGAACAGCGTTAATCAGAACAACGATTGCGATTATTACCGTGTCGGTCGGGAAATAATTGCTTCCCGCAGCCGATGCTTCAAAATATTCCGTGAATGCGGAAATAACCGCCGCAACAATAAGAATGATGATCATGGGGTCGGAAAGCTGCTCTAAGAAACGCTTGAGCATTGACTTTTTCTTTCCCTCATCAAGCTTATTCTTGCCGTTTTCGCTCAGTCTTTTTTCAGCTTCGGCGGTTGTCAAGCCGTTTTCGGAGCTTTTGACATGAGAAAAAACCGTCTCTACCTGTTCAAGATAGAACTTCATTTGGTTTCAACCCTTTCTTTTATTTTTTGATTTGTTTTATAATTAAACCATATTTATATAGTTTTGCGTGGGTTCTTATTCGCCCTTGGCGAATTGGTTCGTCGAGGACGCCGAACCCTACGGATTTATCGTGATTTTGTTCGTTTTCAGGCGGCAACCGTAGGGGACGGGTTGCCCGTTCTGCATAAAACAATCGGTTTACCTTATAATATCAAAAAGACCTTTGACAAAGTGCGGAACACTCTGTCAAAGGTCTTGCTTCCAAAAAATCGGGCCGACGCCAGATGCCCTTTGGGCAACGGGTGTTGACAATCGGCTCGGGGCATGCCCCTAAAGCTACTCCCCTTCAACTTTACAAGATTATTGTATCATACAGGAATTAAGGTGTCAATGGGACAGAACAAAAAATCTGTCCCCATTTTTTCGCCGTTACGGCGCATAAAATCCGCCGAGGCTTTCAACAAAGCCCGTGCAAAGCTCTTTATACATATATTGCTCGTATTTTTCTTTATCGGTAAGATTTACCGATTCATTGCTGCTGTTATAAATGTCGGGGAAGCGCTTCTGACCCTCGCCGCTGAAGCGGACAAGATCCGTTTCTGCATAACCGTCTGCAATGACGGAATCCATGGCGGCGTTGAGGTCGGCTATCTCTCCCTGAACCTCTTTTATCATATAGTTGAGCAGATATGCGTTCCCTGCGTTCGGTGCGGTGGAAACAAACTCTGAAAGCGAGTTGTTGAGCCTCTCCCACTCGCTGATTTTACTGCGTTCCTCCGAAACGGTGAACGAAGCGTTCTTGCCCTCGGCATCCTTTGTGTGCAGACGGTTTATTTCCGCAAAAATATCCATAAGGCTCAGAATATCCGAACGCTTTTCTTCATAATTTCGGGTCGCATCCGTTATTGCGGCAAGCGTCTGAGAGAGGGAAACCGCTTCAGATGAAATTTTTTCGCCCAAAAGCTCCGGATTCTCGGCAAGCTCTGCGGCGGCTTCATTCCATGAGGAAAGCTTATCGGGATCGTATTCAGAGAGCAAAAGCGGATAGCTTTCGTTGATTTCAAGGCGAAGATTAATATATTTTTCAAGCATTTCGGCTTTTTCTCCGCCTGATTTTTCAACAAGCTGACAAGCCTTTGAAAATTCGTTTCTTTCTGCGCTTTTTTTCGCCAAAGAGAAGAAAATGCTGTTTTTGGAGCATAAAAACGCAACAAGCAGAACAATGAGGGCAGAAATAACCGAAACCGCAGCGACAAAAGCCTTTTTGCCGCCGTGATTTTCACGGTATCCGGTTGTTCCCGTTCTCTGTTCTCTCATATGTTCCGTCCTCAGATAATTTTTCCGGACAGCGGAGCTTCCGCCACGGCGTCAAGCTTCATTATTACCTTTTCGCCAAGCTCGGCTAAGTTTTCCGTCGGCATAAACGACGCCGCAAAGCCCTTGACATTATCCGCAATGGTTGAAAGCGGCGGATTGCTTGAGGGATAAAGCGTTACATTTTTGCCGTTGAATACAAGCTTTATTCTTCTTTCGCAGATTGATTCAATCGGTCTCATGCGGATTTCAAGAGTGTTCTCGTCCTCCCATGCGGCGGTTGAAACTGCGGTAAGGTCGATTCCGCCGAGGCGGATTTTGCTGTAGCGGTCAACGCCGTCCATGCCGCAGTGAATTTTGTTATGTTCCTTGCCCTCGTCCCATGTCATCGTGCATTCATTCTCTGCAAATTCAAGAATCACATTGTCGATATTGCCCGCTCTGTTAGCTGACATATAAACCACGGCAAGCGGCAGCATTGAAAGCGGCCAGCCGATTGCATTGAGCACGTGATTTTTGGCAAAATGAATTATTCTGCCCTTGATGAATTCCTCGGTAACGCTTCTCGGCGCTGCGGGGAGCGATTCAAGGGGCTTGAAGCTCAGTTCTTTAACCGCATCCTGCGGTTCGGTTTCGCTTTCCTCAACAAAAATTGCGGGGAAATGGCGGTATAAGCAGTCTCTTGTTTTTTCTTCAAAAACCTCGCTGCAGGTCATAATGACCGCCGCATCATACTTGTTGAAAACAAAGCCGAACTGTGAAAACATTCCGTCTGCACGGAAGCTTTCGCCGTCTCTGTTTCTCCAGAAGAAAAATCCGTAGCCATCGGTGCTGTCTCTCTCGGAGTTCTGCGGATTTTCAACCTGCTTTTTCGTTGCTTCCTCAACATACCATGCGGGGATAACCTGCTTGCCGCAGAACTTTCCGCCCTGCTGAATGCAGAGAATGAAGCGGGTAAGCTCCTCGGTCGTTATGAACAGACCCCAGCCGCCTGCGGGATTGCCCTCAAAATCGGACTCCCAGAACGGTCTGCGGGTTATGCCGAGCGGCTCAAAAAGCCTCGGCATGAGATAATCGAGCATATTCTGCCCCGTCAGTCTCTTGATAATCGCACTGCACATATAAGTATTTTCGCTGATGTAACGCCAGCCCTCGCCCGGAGCGAAAGCCCATTTCGACTCAAAGAACTGCTTGACCCAGTTCCCCTTTGTTTTGTCGCTGAAAACGCTGACATCCTTGCCCGCAGTCATGGTTAAAAGGTGGAAAACCGTCATTTTTTCAAGGTTTTCATCGAATTTTTTCGGTCTGAATTCGGGGAAAATATCGATAACCTTTGTGTCAAGGGTCAGAAGCCCCTCGTCAATCGCAAAACCGATTGCAACCGAAGTGAAGCTCTTGCTGACGGAATACATCGTGTGCGGACTTTTGCTGTTGTAAGGATAGCGGTAAGCCTCGTGGGCAATCTTGCCGTGGCGGAGTATCAACAGAGAATGCATCTCTATTCCGCTTTCCTCAACATCCTTGATTAATGCGCTAATCTCTTTTGAACTAACCCCAACCTGTTCAGGGAAATCGGCTCTCGGAATATTTTTATCCATAGAAACAACCTCCTGTAAAAAATCAGCAAAAATATTCTGTTGTATTTATTTATTATATCACATCAAAAAAAATAATTAAATAGAAAAATCAAAAAAATCAAAAGAAAAATGCGCTGATGCCCGTCAGAGCTTCAACGCATTTAATAATTATGTAAAAATCAGATAATCTCGCCCATCATGCCGGGAACAGCGCCGCAGGCGTTGGATTCGTCGGTGTCGATATGCATTGCAAGAGCAAATTTGGGGCTGACTCTGACAACAACATCGTCAAAAACGAGCTTTCTGCCGTTCGAGTCAATCTTAACCGAAACAACCTGCTTATCCTCAAGGCCGTATTTCTCGGCATCCTCGGGAGTGGCATGGATATGTCTCTTTGCGGCGATAACTCCGCATTCGATTTCAATTTCGCCTTTGGGGCCGACAAGCTTGCAGGAGCCGCTGCCCTCAATGTCGCCGCTCTCACGCACGGGAGCGGTAACGCCGATGCTGCGGGCATCGGTGAGCGAAAGCTCAACCTGAGTTGCGGGGCGGATGGGGCCGAGAATTGAAACTGCGGGGAAGCTTGACTTTGAGCCGACAACGGCAACTCTCTCCTCGCAGGAATACTGACCGGGCTGAGAAAGATCCTTTTTGCGGGTTAATTCATATCCCTCGCCGAAAAGAATGTCAAGAGCCTCACGGCTGACATGAACATGGCGGGCTGAGGTTTCAACAAGAACTTCTTTTTTCATGGAAAATCTCCTTACTGACAGTAATTTTAAAACGCAAATTTCGGTGACCGCTTTTGCAAACGGTCACCGATTTTAATCTTAATAATTAATGATGAAGTAATCGTTGGTTGTGAAGGGAATAACAACGCCGACCTTATCGAAGTTGATTGTCCACTTGAGGTCATAATCTGCGTTGAGAACACGGCCTGTTGCGGGGTCAACCGTTACGGTTACGGTTGATGAGGGATAGTTCATCGTTGCGGTGCCGACTATGCCTGCTGCAACGCCGGGGATGTTTTCGTTAACAACGCCGGGAAGAACAACATTGAATGCCTTGGGAGCGTGACCCTGACCGTGCTTGATGCTGTCTGACTTACCGTCTGCAACGGTTGTGATTCTGATGATATACTTGCCGTCTTTCTCAACGATCTTTGCTTCCTTGACATCGGCTGCTGTGAGCTTGCTTGAATAGCTCTCGCCCTCAACGGGGAATACTGCCTTGATGTCGCCGCCCTTATATGTTTCTTCACCCTTGCTGTTCTTTGCAAGCTGTTCGCTGAGGAATTCTTCAGCGCCGCCGAGAAGCTTGAGGATGTTGTTGATTGAGCTGGGGAATACGGGAGTGCCGTTAAGGGTGATCTTTGAATACTTGCGTGTGATGCTCTTTGCATTGGGCTTAACAGCGTTGATAGCGGTGTTGAAATAGTTAACGATTTCTTCCTTTGTCTGAGGCATTGCTGCTGCAGCGGTTGTTGACTCTGAAGCTGCAACTGTTGAAGCGTCGGCAGCCTGAGAAGCAACGGTTGTGTCCTCTGCACCTGCGGCAGTGGTATCCTCTGCTGCGGGAGCTGCTGTTGAATCCTCTGCTGCGGGAGCTGCAGTGGTATCATCAACCTCTGCAAAGGGATCTGCGGTTGTTTCAGCGGTTGTGGTGGTTGTGTCCTCGGTCTTGCCGCCGCAGGCTGCGAAAGCAAAAACGAAGGTGAGTGCAAGAAGAATTGCAATAATTTTCTTTGACATGGTTTTTCCTCCTAAAATCTGTGTATGCTTGAACTGCACTTTTGCCGACGGCGGAATCCTGAAAATTCCGACTGAACGGCGTTCGTTATATAGTATAATATAAAACTATTCCGATTGCAAGCAAAAAATAATACTTTTCATAAAATATTGACTGATTTTGTTCATTCAGTCAATCTGAAGTCAGAAAACCTCATTGCCTTTCAAGCGTCACGGAATCATCTGCAAGCGACATGCCGTATTCATCGTGAGTGACGAGGATAACGGGCTTGGTTTTTGCATATTCGCAGATAATCGAGCCGATTCGCTCTTTTAGCTCCGCTTCAAGCCCCTTGAACGGTTCGTCAAGAATCAACGCCTGCGCATCAAAAGCAAGCGCTCTTGCAACGGCGACCCTGCGGCTCATTCCGCCGCTCAGCTCCGAGGGATATTTCCCGAAGCTGTCCGCAAGCCCGACTTTTTCAAGGCATTTCTTTGCCGTTTCAAGGTCGGAAACAGCCGTTACGTTTTCAAGCGCCGTCATCGTCGGCATCAGCCTGTCCTCCTGAAACACCACCGAAAACTTCCCTGCGCCGCTGACGCTTCCGCCGTCCGCCTTTTCAAGCCCGCAGATAATTCTTATCAAGGTGGTCTTGCCGCAGCCCGAGCCGCCGAAAATGCCGAAAATTCCGCTGTCGGGTATTTCAAAGCTAAGATTTTCAAGAACCTGCCTGCCGCCGTATGATTTTGATATGTTATTGAGAACAATTGACATAATTCTCCTCCAAAAAATCACTTCAGCAATCTGACAACCGCCTTTTCAAGCAGAAAGCTCATTATGATAACCGCCGCCGTCCACGCAAAAAGGTCGGCATATTCAAGATTGATTTTTGCGTAATAAAGATTGAATCCGACCGAATCGGGCGGAGTTGCAAGCACCTCGGCGGCGATTCCCGCTTTCCACGAAAAACCGATAGCCGTTGTGCATCCCGAAATGAATGCAGGCTTGACCGAGGGCAGATAAATCGCTCTGAGCTTCTGTTTTCTTGAAAAGCCGAATATTTTCGCCGCTTCAAGCAATTCCGAGTCGGCGTTTTTGATTCCCTGCGCAACATTCGACCACATGACGGGAACAACCATGAGAAAGGCGATAACAATCGGGATTCCGCTTCGCTTGACCCATACAAGCAGTAATATAATAAATGAAGCAACGGGAGTGGTTTTGACCGTCAGAAGCAGGGGGCTGAGGAATTCATAGAGCGGTTTTGAAAATGCGGTCAACGCTCCGAGCAGAGAGCCTGTCGCAACTCCGAGCACACAGCCGAAACTTATTCTGCCGAGCGAAAACAACGCCGATTTCCAAAAATCCGCCGTTCCCGCAAGCTCAAAAAGCCGTGAAACAACCGAAACGGGCGACGGGAAAAGAAATTCGCTGTCAACAATTACCGACAAAAGCCACCAAAGCAGGAGCCATAACAGAATGACTCCTGCTTTAATCAGCATCTTTTTTGCTTTTGAATCATGCGCCATAGTAGATATTGTCATCGGGGATCTCTCCTCCGACCGATGCGGGATTTGCTTCAAAGAGAATGCCGAACATTGCCTTTGACATCTCTTTCATTTCTTCGCCCTTGATGAAAACAATGTTGCAGCCGGGCAGGGTTGCCTTTGCAAGCTCCGCTTTTTCAAAATAGCCGTTTGCCTGAAGGAAAAGAGCCGCCGAATCGGGTTTAACATTAAGGAAATTAACCGAAACCTCGTTGAACGAAAGGAATTCTTCGATTATTTCGGGATTCTGCTTGATATAATCCGTTCTCGCAACAACAACGCCCTGAGCAAGCTTAACATCGCAGACCTTATCCCATTCTGCGGTCAGGTCGAGAGCTTCTCTGTAATTTTCATTATTGGCACGAACCTTTGTTGCAAAGGGTTCGGGAAGAATGCAGATATCCGCCTTGCCCTCAATTGCAAGGGTTGCAAGCTCATTGTGAGCGGTTTTATACTGAATGTCGATATCCTTTTCGGGGTCGATTCCGTTCTTTGAAAGAATATAATTGACAATATATTCGGGAGTTGAGCCCTGACCCGTTGAATAAACGGTTTTGCCCTTAAGGTCGGCAATGCTCTTGATTGAATCGCCGTTTTCAAGAACATGGAGAACGCCGAGGGTGTTGATCGCAAGAATCTGAATGCCGCCGTTTGTCTTTTTATAAAGATTCGCCGCAAGATTTATCGGCAGAGCGGCAATGTCAACCTCGCCCTTTGTCAGCAGAGGGACAACCTCCTGCGGGTCGGAGAAATATTCAACATCATATGCATAGGATTTATCAACCGCAATCTTTGCAAGGCCGAGACCCGTCGGGCCGTTGAGAGCCGCAACCTTGGTTTTGACCTCACGGACATAGTCGGTTGTCGGGGGAACGGTTTCTTCGGTTGTTGTTTCGGAACCGCCCTTGCCGCCGCACGCCGCAAAGGATAAAAGCATCATAACCGCAAGCAGAGCCGCCGTTAATCTTTTTATTGATTTCATTTTATTAACCTCTTTTCGGTTTCAAATATTTAATGATAATCCTTTTAAATTATACATTTAATATTGCCCGTTGTCAATGCTTTGGGGCACGGCTTCTCCGATTTCGGCGGGAGCCGATTCCTGCATGGCGGGTTCTTCGCCCGAAACCGCTTTTCTGAGCAAACCGTTGAGGTGCTCCGCAATCACATCGTCGGCAGCTTTCTGAATCAGATAATATCTCTTTGAATATTTATCCTTGACGGCTGTGATTTTTCCGTCTTTGTCAACGGTCATTTTCATCGGCTTTGAAAGTGAATAAAATTCTCCGCAGCCCTCAAAGGCATATTGCACCGCCGTCAGATCCCAGCTTTCACGCAGATAAGGCGGCTCTTTTTTGCCGAGATAAAGCCTGTAGCTGTCAAAAACGGGGTTATCCTCCAAAGGCTTCTCCGTAAAGCCCGTCATAACCTTATCGCCTATTTCAAAGCCCGAAAAAACAATGACATTTCTGAATTTTTCAAGAACCGTTGAAGCCGCTTCGGGGTCGCATTCAATGTTGAATTCCTTACCCGACGGGAATTTTCCCGCCATGGCAACAATCGAATTGACCTTTGAATTAAAAAGCTTCGGCTCTTTTTCGAGAATTTCGGCAATATTCGTCAGCATACCCACCGAAATTACCGTTACGGAATTATCCTCCGCTTTTGAAAGGAGTTTTTTATAAAACTCCGCCGCAGGCTCGGCGTTGACCGAGCTGTTGACAAAGCGGCAGTATTTTTTTGTGACGGGTTTATTGTATTTATCGTCATTTTTGAAAAGCTCAAAGCCTTCATGCTGACCGACTTTTATATCTTCAACTCCGCAGAATTCCGCAATCGCCCTTATCGCTCCGTTGCCGAAAGGGTTTGAGGTGCAGTTAGCGGCGCCGAGAAGCTTAACATCATATTTTTTCGCAAGATAATTCAGAATCGCAAATGCGCCCGCATCGTCACAATCGGGGCCCATGTCCGTGTCAAAAATCACATATCGGCGGCTCTCGGAGAGAGGCTCAAAGGGCGGCTTGCCGTAATTTTCTTCTTTGTTTTTTGCCGAAAGAGCATATTTTATTATCCATGCGACAAGCGCAATCGGCAGAATTATTGCAAGAACGGCGGTAATTTGCCGCATTGGAATATAATCGTAAATTCCGTCGCCGAGAACCGTGAAAAGAGCAACTCTCGGAAGTATTCCGCCGAGGGATATCGCAAAATAGGGCAGAAACCTCATTCTGACCGCTCCGAGCAAAAGGCTGACGATGTCAATCGGAAAAACGGGCAGAAAACGGATAAGAAAGATAGCGGAAAGCTTGTTTTTGCCGTGAAGCTCAAGGATTTTATCGCCGTATTTGGTCTTTTCAAGCTTGTTTATTACATAAGGTCCGCCGAGAATTATACCGAGAAGATAGGAAACCGCAACCTCGATGATTATTCCCGCCGCATTTATGAGCAAAGCCCAATGCATTGGGAATGCCATGCCGACCGCAATGTAAATCAGCGATGCGGGGATAACGAGAACGACGGATTTGAGCAGATAAATGCCCAGCACCGTTCCGACTGCAGCCGCAGTATTTGCGCTTTCCGAAATCAGCCCTCTGATGTCCAATTCTTTGAAATAATCATATTTCCATATAATAACGGCAATAATAACAACCGAAAATATTATTCTTGCCGCAAGTCCGAGGGCGTGAGAGCCTCTCATCAGCTTTTCTTTCATCGCCTTACCTCCCGTGCTTTTACAACAGTAAATATTACTCTTTTTTTGCCGTTAAATCAAGTATTAATCCGATGCTGTAAAAAATAATCCGAAACTATATAAATTTTTTATAGACACGGCTTGATTTTTATGTTATTATTATGAGTAACTGCATAATATCCACAACCTCGGACAACTGTCCGTTTTTAAGACAAATTATTTTATCTGACCGATGATTTTCGGGAAATTCCGATTTATTATTATATTGCACCGGCAAAATCGTCAGGGTTCCGCAAAGCCGATTCGGGCTTTAAGGCGGAACAGACCGCCAGGGAGGGCTGAACAATGATGACAGCAAAAGAAAAAGTCCAGAGAGCCTCAGCTTCTGTTGCTTTCGACGGAATATTTAAGTATATCAAAAAAAATCCGTCCGAAAACCTCATTAAGCTGATTAATCTCTCTCAGAAGCTCATGGGCGGAGCATTTCCCGAAAAGAATTTTGACGCTTTCCGCAAAGCAGTTCAGGATCCCGAAAATGTCTGGAATAAATTCGCAATGAATATCATTAACGAATGCGACCCGGGAGTTATCAAAAAAATGCTTCTCGCTCTCGGCCTTGGCGCCGGAGTCAACGGCACGAAAGCCGTCAGAGAAAACAGAGAAAAATACAAATGCAACATTCCGTTTATTATTCTTTTTGACCCGACAAGCGCCTGCAATTACCACTGCAAGGGCTGTTGGTCCGCCGAATACGGCCACAAATCCAATCTTTCTCTTGACGAAATGCGAAGCATTGTTGATCAGGGAACGAAGCTCGGAACGCATTTTTATATGCTCACGGGCGGCGAACCCCTCATAAAAAAAGATGAAATTCTCACCCTCTGCGCCGAGAACCCGAACTGCGCTTTTCTCGCTTACACCAACGCTTCTCTTATCGATCAGGCTTTCTGCGACAGAATGAAGGATGTCGGCAATCTCTCGCTTGCTCTGAGCATCGAGGGCACCGAGGAAAGCAACGATTTCCGCAGAGGCGGCGGCGCATATTCAAAGACGATTGAAGCCATGGATTTGCTCAAGAAAAACGGTCTTTTCTTCGGCATTTCGGTTTGCTACACGAGCAAAAACATTCCCTCCGTCACGAGCGATGAATTCCTTGACCTGATGATTGAAAAGGGCTCACGCTTCGGACTTTATTTCAACTATATGCCTGTCGGCAAGGACGCCGTTGTTGACCTTATTCCCTCGCCCGAGCAAAGATCGCAGATGTATAAATGGCTTCGCAAGGTCAGAAATTCTCAGAGCGGCAAGCCCATGTTCGTCATGGATTTCCAGAACGACGCCGAATATGTCGGCGGCTGTATTGCGGGCGGCAGAAACTATTTCCACATCAACTCCGAGGGCGACATGGAGCCCTGCGTTTTCATTCATTTTTCGGATTCCAACATCAGAGAAAAAACTTTGCTTGAGGGTCTGAGAAGCCCGCTGTTCCAGGCTTATTGGCACAATCAGCCGTTCAACGACAATCATCTGCGCCCCTGCCCGATGCTTGAGAATCCTCAATGTCTGAGGAAAATAATCGCCGAAACGGGTGCAAAATCAACCGACCTTATCGAAGCGGAGAGCGCAGAACAGCTTTGCTCAAAATGTGACTGCTTCGCCGCCGCATGGAAGCCCGTTGCGGATGAGCTCTGGAACTCAACAAAGCATCCCAACCCCAAAACGCAGTTCTACCGTGACACTCCCGAGGGAAAGGCAGAAAAAGCGGCAAAGCAGGATTGACAAAGCAAATAATAATGTTATAATTGAATCAGAGAAAATATTCTCCGAAATAAATCAGGGGTGCTGTCAAACGGCGGCTGAGATCATACCCTATAACCTGATCCCGATAATGCGGGCGTAGGTAGAGGCTCAAAAGTCTGACGCCCGGCGCAGGGATTTGC
>JAEDKI010000030.1 GCA_016295895.1 Clostridiaceae bacterium
TGCCAATGTCAGCAAGTTTGTTGAAAAGGCAGTCGGCTCGGATATTTTGGCTTAACAACGGTCAAATTCAACTGAAAGGCGTGGCACACAAAAATGAGTAAAGGTGTTATAACAAAAATATCAGGTCCTTTGGTCGTTGCTTCGGGCATGCGTGACGCAAACATGTTTGATGTTGTGCGTGTCGGCAACGACAGACTGATTGGTGAAATAATAGAAATGCACGGCGACCGTGCTTCCGTTCAGGTTTATGAGGAAACCTCGGGAATCAGAACGGGAGAGCCGGTTGAATCAACCGAAGAACCGCTGAGCGTTGAGCTTGGCCCCGGTCTTATTCAGGGCATTTTTGACGGTATTCAGAGACCGCTTAAGGTGCTTTGCGAGATTGCCGGCAACAACCTCACAAGAGGTATCGAGGTTCCTGCGCTTAGCCGTGAGGCTGTCTGGCACTTTGTTCCCTGCGTAAAAGCGGGCGATAAGGTTCAAAGCGGCGATGTTCTCGGCACGGTTCAGGAGACCGACATTGTTCTTCATAAGATAATGGTTTCTCCGCTTATGAGCGGAACCGTTAAGGAAATCAAAGAGGGCGACTTCACGATAACCGATAAGGTCGGCGTTATAGTCAAAGAAAACGGAGAAGAAGCTCCGATAACCCTCGTGCAGAAGTGGCCTGTCCGTAAAGGCAGACCATATATGAAAAAGCTCTCGCCCGATGTTCCCCTTGTTACGGGTCAGCGTGTCATCGATTCGCTTTTCCCGATTGCAAAGGGCGGCGTTGCGGCAATTCCCGGCCCGTTCGGAAGCGGAAAAACGGTAACTCAGCATCAGCTTGCAAAGTGGGCTGAGGCGGATATCGTTGTTTATATCGGCTGCGGCGAAAGAGGCAACGAAATGACCGATGTTCTCAATGAGTTCCCCGAGCTTATTGACCCGCACACGGGTAAATCACTCATGGAGCGCACCGTTCTTATCGCCAACACTTCCGATATGCCCGTTGCCGCCCGTGAGGCTTCAATTTATACAGGAATTACGATTGCGGAATATTTCCGTGACATGGGCTATTCCGTTGCGCTTATGGCGGATTCAACCTCCCGCTGGGCTGAGGCTCTGCGTGAGATGTCGGGCAGACTTGAAGAAATGCCCGGCGAAGAAGGCTATCCCGCTTACCTCGGAAGCCGCCTTGCTCAGTTCTATGAAAGAGCAGGCCGTGTTATTTCTCTCGGCACAGAGGGCAGAGAGGGTGCGCTTTCGGTTATCGGCGCAGTTTCGCCTCCCGGCGGCGATATTTCCGAGCCCGTTTCGCAGGCAACATTGCGTATTGTCAAGGTCTTCTGGGGTCTTGATTCATCGCTTGCATATAAGCGTCACTTCCCCGCAATCAACTGGCTGACGAGCTATTCGCTTTATGCCGACTCTCTCGGCAAGTGGTTCAATGCAAATGTCAACGATGACTGGACTGCTCTCAGAGGCCGCCTTATGGCTCTGCTTTCTGACGAAGCGGCTCTTGACGAAATCGTCAAGCTTGTCGGTATGGACGCTCTTTCCGCTCCCGACAGACTTAAAATGGAAGCCGCCCGCTCAATCCGTGAGGACTTCCTGCATCAGCTTGCATTCCATGAGGTTGACACATACACATCTCTCAACAAACAGCATTGCATGATGAAGCTTGTTGTTGAATATTATGATGAATCCCTTGAGGCTCTCAACAAGGGAGCAAATATTGAGGATATCGTTGCGCTTCCCGTCAGAGAAGCCATCGGCAGATTCAAATATACGCCCGAAGAAAAGGTTAATGACGAATATTCAAGAGTTTCCCATGAGCTTAAAAATCAGCTCAAGGACGCTGTTGACAAGAAGGAGGATTTCTGATGCCTAAGGAATACAGAACCATACAGGAGGTAGCGGGTCCTCTTATGCTTGTCCGTGAGGTTGAGGGCGTTGCTTATAACGAGCTTGGCGAAATCGAGCTTGCAAACGGCGAAAAACGCCGTTGCCGTGTGCTTGAGGTTGACGGTTCAAACGCCCTTGTTCAGCTCTTTGAAAGCGCAACGGGCATTAACCTTGCTCAGAGCAAGGTCAGATTCCTCGGCAGGCAGATGGAGCTTGGCCTTTCGCTCGATATGCTCGGCAGAGTTTTTGACGGCCTCGGCAGACCCATTGACGGCGGTCCCGAGATTATCCCCGAAAAGCGTGCGGATGTCAACGGCGTTCCGATGAATCCCGCCGCAAGAAGCTATCCGCAGGAATTTATTCAGACGGGCGTTTCTGCTATCGACGGTCTTAACACCCTCGTCAGAGGTCAGAAGCTTCCGATTTTCTCTGCTTCGGGTCTGCCCCATGCCGAGCTTGCCGCTCAGATAGCAAGGCAGGCAAAGGTCAGAGGCGCAAACGAGCAGTTCGCCGTTGTTTTTGCCGCAATGGGTATCACCTTTGAGGAGTCCGATTATTTCGTTCAAAGCTTCAAAAAGACGGGTGCGCTTGACAGAACGGTCATGTTCTCCAACCTTGCCAACGACCCTGCAATTGAAAGAATCGCAACCCCGAAAATGGCGTTGACCGCCGCAGAGTATCTTGCTTTCGACAAAGGAATGCATGTTCTTGTTATTCTGACCGATATCACAAACTATGCCGACGCTTTGCGTGAGGTTTCCGCCGCCCGCAAGGAGGTTCCCGGCAGACGAGGATATCCCGGATATATGTATACCGACCTTGCTTCGATTTATGAAAGAGCCGGCAGGCAGAGAGGCAAAGAGGGCAGTATAACCATGATTCCCATTCTCACCATGCCCGAGGATGACAAGACCCACCCGATTCCCGACCTTACAGGCTACATCACCGAGGGTCAGATTATTCTCAGCCGTGAGCTTTACAGAAAAGGCGTCAACCCGCCGATTGATGTTCTTCCGTCTCTTTCCCGTCTTAAGGATAAGGGTATCGGAGAGGGCAAAACGAGAAAAGACCATTCAAACACCATGAACCAGCTTTTCTCGGCTTATGCACGAGGCAAGGATGCAAAAGAGCTTATGGTTATTCTCGGCGAAGCGGCTCTTACCGATATGGATAAGCTTTATGCAAAATTCGCCGATGAATTTGAAAAGGTCTATGTTTCACAGGGCTTTGAAACCGACAGAGATATTGAAGAAACCCTCGATATCGGCTGGAAGCTGCTTTCAATTCTGCCCAGAAGCGAGCTCAGAAGAATCAGCGACGAGTTGCTTGATAAATATTACGGTAAGGTTTAATTTTTAACCGCAAAAATCAATCGGAGGGAAGTGATACCCCATGGCAATCCTGAATGTCAACCCGACAAGAATGGAGCTTACCAATCTCAAACGCAAGCTTGCAACCGCCCGCAGAGGTCATAAGCTGCTGAAAGACAAGCGTGATGAGCTTATGCGCCGTTTTCTTGATATGGTGAGAGAAAATAAGGCGCTGAGAATTGAGGTTGAGGAGGGCATCCGAAAGGCAAACGATGCCATGTCGGTTGCGGGATGCGTTATGAGCGATAAAAGCCTTGATGTTGCGCTGATGCTTCCGAGGCAGGAAATGCAGCTTGAGGTCAGCGAAAAGAATATTATGAGCGTTATGATTCCCGTTTTTGATGTTAAATTCAAAACAGCGGATGAAAACGACATTTATTCCTATGGCTTTGCCGAAACCTCGGGCGAGCTTGACGATGCGGTTAAGGCTCTTTCGGATATTATGCCGAAGCTGATAAGGCTTGCGGAGCTTGAAAAATCTTGCCGTCTCATGGCTGATGAAATCGAAAAAACACGCCGCAGAGTCAACGCTTTGGAGCATGTTATGATTCCGCAGTATGAGGAAACAATAAAATTCATAGCCATGAAGCTTGACGAAAACGAGAGAAGCACAACGACAAGGCTTATGAAGGTCAAGGATATGATGCTCACTCAGGCGCATAATTATCAATAATAAAGAGCGAAAATTAATTGCAAAAAGAGAATATTAATTTATCGCAAATACTGTTGACAAATTTAACAAAATAAACTATAATTATGTCGCCGAACAGAAGGCGGGCGAATTGCGCCCCGGGTTTCGGCGACAGTTGCCGGTGTGGCGAAATCGGCAGACGCAAGGGACTTAAAATCCCTCGGTGGCAACACCGTACCGGTTCAAGTCCGGTCACCGGCACCAGAATGCCTCTTTTCTTGCGCGTTCAGGGGCATAAAATAATGAATGATGAATAATATAGAGATATTTTGATATATATACTGAATTTAAAAAAGCTTTGCAAGGGCAGATTGTGAATTTCTGTATGTCTATCTTTATATCCTGCGTTATTCATTGTTCATTTTTTTTGCGAAAAAGCAGCGTCCGTTCGGTCTTTTTACCGTTCGGGCGCTTTTTGTTATTAAAATACACTATTTTGCATAGATTTTAACAAAATATATTGTTTTTTATTTATAAATATGTTACTATTGTATATATTTTTACGGAGGCGATAAATTGGAAGAGAAAATAAAAACGGTCAATGAAGCCGAAGAACAGGGCATAGTCATCGACTATGAAAAAGGAGTCAAAAATCCTCTGCTGAGAAACAGACACTATGTCGGTCAGAAAGAGAGGATAGGCTATCTGCTCAACGATGTTGCCGCAAGCTTCAATATCAACAAATATAAAGACAGATTCATCTATGATGTTGTCAAGCTTGACTTTAATTTTCTTGCGGCTTTCAATCTTTTTGCAGGAATATGGGATACCATCAACGACACATTCATCGGAGTTATCGTTGACCGCACCCGAACCCGCTGGGGCAAATTCAAGCCGTATATCCTGCTCGGTCAGATTCCTCTGTGCATTCTCGGGCTTTGGTATTGGTTTATGCCCGCCATTTTCCCCGACACGGCGGCGGATTATGTCCCGAAGTTCATTTTTTACTGCGTATTTTCGATTATCTGCGAAACGGCGGGAACATTCACATCAATTGCAGGCACGGGGTTTATGTCAACCATAACGCCTGACCCGCTCGAAAGAACGGGGCTGATAACCATGGCAAAGCTTGTTTCCGGCATGGTCGGAGAAAAGCTGCCGGAGCTTATCTTCGGCGTTCTGCTTGACCTGACTAACAACAAGGTGCTCAAATGGAAGCTCAACCACCTGTTTATGAGTTTCGGTATCTGCACAGCCGTTCTCTCCTGCGCAATGTCTTTCTTCTTCATTTGCGTAACGAAAGAAAGAGTCAATCAGTCAATTGAAAAACCGAGTGTTGTTCAGGGCTTGAAAGCGATAATCAACAACCGCCCGATTCTTATGATTGCGCTTTCGGAATTTCTTGAAGGCTTCAAGGTCGGCAAGAGCAAGACAAACTATTATATCGATGTTCTCGGCTCGGCAACATATCAGACCCTCGTCGGCATTCCCGCTTCGCCCGTATCAACCATCAGCTATGCATTTGTCAGACCTATCAGAGAAAGATTTTCAACCAAGGCAATCTGGGTGTTTGAGGATTTGTGGACTGATATCTGCTGGCTTGCCGTTTTCGGAATAGGCTCAATCGGCGGCATGAAAAAAGGACTTTACAAGAATAAATGGGTCATGCTACCCGTATTTGCAATTGAAGAAGTCCTTGAAATGTGCGTCTACGGTCTGAGAAATGTTATTCCCAATGAGATTTATAATGAGTCAATGGATTACTGCGAATGGAAAAACGGCTACCGTGCCGAGGCGATGACAGGCGTTGCAAAGGGTCTGGTCACAAAGCTTCAGGGCGTTGCCAGAGGCTCGATTGAGAATCTCATAATGAAAGAAATCGGTTATATTCAAGGTCTTGATATCGGAACTCAGGAGGACAGAACCAAGTGGTGGCTGTTCGCCATGGGAACGGGTATTCCCATTATTACGGGTATGCTCGGAATAATACCCAAGTTTTTCTATAATATCAATAGTGAAAAAAGAGAACAGATGTATCGTGAGCTTTTTGCAAGGCGTGAGGCAATGCGCAGAGCGGTTGAAAGCGCAAAAGACAGCGACGAGGTTAACCGCTTAGCAAAAGCTCAAATAGAAAAAGACTATGTTAACGAAGCCTGATTAATCGTCTTATCACTCCAATTCTCATTGAAAAATATACAAAATCGGACACTCTGAGCAAAATGTGGGAATAAAGTGTTACAGATTTTGTTGATTTGATTTTAATTTTGTGATAAAATTAACCAAAATGGATAGAAATGAGTTTTAAAAGGGGAGATATGATGAGCGGAATTAATGTTATTACAGGTGGCAGAGGCCATGTCGGCTTTGCGCTGGTGAAAGAATTAGCTGACCGAGGAGAAAAAATCCGTCTGCTTCTCAGGTCTGACAGTTCTGCTTTTGACGGAATTGAATGTGAAAAGGTTAAAGGCGATGTTACCGACCCCGAAAGTCTCGCAAAGGCTTTTGAGGGCGCTGAGACGGTTTATCATGTTGCCGGTGTTGTTGATATCAGCGGCAAAAAGGATAAGCAGGTCTGGGCGGTCAATGTTGAGGGAACAAAAAATGTTGTTGCGGCGTGTAAAAATGCCGGAGTAAAAAATCTGATTTTTGTATCGTCGGTTGACGCAATCCCCGTTGATGAAAAAGCCGAAAAAATCACCGAGATATCGCATTTTGACCCCGATGTTCTTGAAGGTACTTATGCAAAATCAAAGGCGGTTTCAACTCAGTATGTTCTCGACAGCGCCGATGAAAACCTCAAGGTGTGTGCAATTCATCCGAGCTGCTGCATCGGTCCTTACGATAATAACGGAACATCAAGCATCTGCACAATGATGAAGCTTTTCGATAAAGGCTTTTTCCCGATAACCTTTGATTTCGGCGGTTATAACTTTGTTGATGTTCGTGATGTTGCAAAGGGAATGATTGGAGCAGCCGAAAAAGGAAGAAACGGCGAATGCTACATTCTCTGCGGAAATGCTTACACGCTCGATGAGTTCATCGGAGCGCTTGCGGAAGCCTGCGGCAGAAAGAAGCCGAAAATCGTTATTAAACATAAAACCGTTATGAAGCTTATTCCGTTTTGTGAAAAGCTGTTTGACAGTCTGAAGCTTCCTCCGGTAATTAACGAATACTCAATCAGAAAGATTTGCGAAAACTGCAGGTTCTCCCATGAGAAAGCAACCAACGAGCTTGGCTATACTTCAAGACCGCTTGTTGATTCGCTCAGGGATGCAATCGAATGGATGAAAGAGGACGAAGCAAAGAAGAAAGCTGCAGCAAAAAATAAGAAATAAAAAATAAAGCGCCTGCCGTGATTCCGGCGGGCGCTTTTTGTATCGGGATAATACCGTTTATTTATATAAGCGGGGTGTTTTTGAAATTATTCCGCAAATTCCTTTTTGATTGCCGCAACAACCTCGTCAACATCCGATTTAACAACGAGCATTGCAATTTCAATCTCCGATGTGGTAATCATGCGAACATCGGCGTTAACGCTTGCGCAAGCCTTGAAAATAGCCGCCGAAACGCCGGGAGTGCCTCTCATGGCTTCACCGCTGACGGTTATTTTGCAGTTGCCGCTGCTGACGCTGATTTTTGTTTTGGGCGATTTTGCACGCAGCTCGGAAGCGATTGAAAGCACGGGAACAAAATCCTTGTCGCTGACCGTGAAAGAAAATCCCGAGCTTGAGCCGCTGAGAGGGAACTGAGAAATCATGTCAACATCAATTCCTGCCTGAGCGATCATGCTGAATACATCTGCCATGTGCGAAATATCCGCAGGAGCGTCACACAGAGAAAAGAGGGTAACATCTTCCGTAATAAAAATATTGTCAACGAGCTTCATTTTTCAAAATCCTCCCAATTCTTATTTAAGCATATCCGACATGCTGTAAAGGCCTGCGGGCTTGCCGCAAAGGAATTTAGCGGCGTTAACCGCACCCGTTGCAAAAAGCTCCTTGCTCCTTGCACTGTGGGATATCGTGATTATTTCATCGTGACCCGCAAATATGACCTGATGCTCACCCGTTATCGTGCCGCCTCTGACGGAGTGAATGCCGATTTCATTTTTCGTGCGCTTTTCACGCTTGGAATGGCGGTCATATTCATATTTAACGCCTTCGTCAAGCTCCTCTTTGATTGAATCGGCAATCATCAGCGCCGTTCCGCTCGGAGCGTCGATTTTCTGGTTATGGTGCATCTCAACGATTTCAATGTCGAAGGAGTCGCCGAGAACGCTTGCGGCTTTCTTTGCAAGCTCGCAGAGAAGATTAACGCCGAGCGACATGTTTGCGCTGAAAAATACCGGGATTTTTGAAGAAGCGGCTTTGATGAGATTGATCTGTGCGTCATTGAGACCCGTTGTTGAAATAACGGCGGGAATGCTGTTTTTAACTGCGAATTCAAGCAGACCCGCAACGGCGCTCGGATTTGAAAAATCAATAATCACATCGGTTTTTTCAATTATTTCTTTTGAAACGAGAGCGGGGGAGGAAAAAACGGGATATCCGCTGAGAATTTTGTCAAACAAATCAATACCGCCGACAATTTCGCATCCGTCGTCTGCGGCGGCGTTCGCCGTGACCGCTTTTCCCATTTTTCCGTTACAGCCGCTTAATAAAATTCCTGCCATTTTATAATACCTCTGATATCAGATTAAACGAGACCGTGCTTTGCAAGAACGGATCTGAGAGATTCTCTTGCCGAATCCGTCATTCTGTAGAGCGGAAGTCTGCAATCGCCGACCTGCATGCCCATCATGTTCATTGCTTCCTTAACGGGGATGGGGTTAACATCGCAGAAAAGCTTGTTGATAAGGTCAAGATATTCAAGCTGAAGCTCACGGCTTGCCTTGAAATCGCCTTCAAGACCTTTTGCGGCAATGTTGTGAGCAACCTCGGGAAGAATGTTTGAAAGCACCGAGATAACGCCCTTGCCGCCGAGAGACATGATAGCGGTTGCCTGGTCGTCGTTGCCCGAATAAACGTCAAGGTCATCGCCGCAGAGCGCAATTGTCTGAGCGATAGATGAGATACTGCCGTTTGCTTCCTTGGTTGCAACAATTCTCTTGTGGCGGGAAAGCTCATAATAGGTTTCGGGCTTGATGTCAACGCCTGTTCTTGAGGGAACATTATAGAGAATAATGGGAACGCTGACTCTGTCGGCAATAAAATTGAAATGCTGAATAAGACCTCTCTGCGAGGTTTTGTTATAATAAGGAGTAACCGAAAGGATAGCGTCAACGCCCGCCTTTTCGGCTTCGTTTGAGAGCTTAACGGCATAGTTTGTGTCGTTGCTGCCCGTTCCCGCTATAACGGGAACACGCTTGTTTGTAACTTCAACGGCGAATCTGATGGCTTCGGAATGCTCCTCGTGGTCAAGGGTCGAGCCTTCGCCGGTAGTGCCGCAGATGATGATTGAATCGGTCTTGTTTGCAATCTGAAATTCAATCAGCTCGGCGAGCTTGTCATAATTAATCTTGTTATCCTCGGTGAAGGGCGTAACAATGGCAACGCCTGCTCCCGTAAAAACAGTATGCTTCATGGTTGACTCCTTTTATCAGTTGAATTTGGGCGTGATATAGCCTTGAGCGCAGAGCTGTTCTGCCATGAGAACACCGCCGCCTGCAGCTCCTCTCAATGTGTTGTGTGAAAGGCAAACGAATTTGTAGTCATATTGGCTGTCCTCTCTGAGTCTGCCGATTGAGATTGCCATGCCGTTTTCAAGATTTCTCTGAAGCTTTGTCTGGGGAAGATTATCCTCCTCAAAGTAGTTGAGGAAATGCTTGGGTGCGCTGGGAAGCTCGGCTTCCTGCGGATATGAGCTGTAATTCTTCCAGATTTCTTTCATTTCTTCGATTGAGGGCTTATTCTCAAATCTGACGAATACCGCCGCCATGTGGCCGTCTGAAGCGGCAACTCTCAGGCACTGAGCGGTGAAGTTGGGCGAAGAAGCGGGAACAATTTTGTCTCCCTCAATTTTGCCCCAGATTTTGAGAGGCTCTTTCTCTGATTTTTCTTCCTCTCCGCCGATGTAGGGGATAACATTGTCAACCATTTCGGGCCAGGTTTCAAAGGTCTTGCCTGCGCCGGAAATTGCCTGATAGGTGCATACGAGAACATCCTTAACGCCGAATTTATCGAGCGGATAGAGAGCGGGAACATAGCTCTGAAGCGAGCAGTTGGATTTAACGGCTATGAAGCCTCTCTGAGTTCCGAGGCGCTTTCTCTGAGCTTCGATAATCTTGGCGTGCTCCCAGTTAAGCTCGGGAACGATCATCGGAACATCGGGGGTCATTCTGTTTGCGCTGTTATTTGAGATAACGGGGCACTCGGCCTTTGCATAAGCTTCTTCAAGAGCCTTTATCTCATCCTTTTTCATATCAACTGCGCAGAAGATGAAATCAACGCTTGAAGCGATTTTTTCAATGTCTGCGGTTGCGTCCATAACAATAATGTCAGCCATGCTTGCGGGAATGTCAGAGGTCATTGCCCATTTTTTGCCGACAGCCTCTTTGTATGTCTTACCGGCTGAACGGGGACTTGCCGCAAGAACGGCAACTTCAAACCAAGGATGGTTTTCGAGCAGCGTTGCAAAGCGCTGACCGACCATACCGGTTGCGCCGACAATGCCGACTTTGTACTTTTTCATGATATTTAACCTCTTTTCAGAAAAACTGATAAATTTGTGTTTTTGTTCCGTAAAAATTGAGACAATATTAACCTTGACAAAAACCTATTATAATATTATGATGATAACACACATTACAGTATTAAGTCAAATAATTATTTGTACAAATATTCAGGAAATTTTTTAAATAATTTGAGGTTTTTTAATGAAAAGAAGCGATTTTTACTACGATTTGCCAAAAGAACTGATTGCGCAGACCCCGATTGAGCCGAGAGACAGCTCAAAAATGCTTGTGATTGACAAAAAGTCGGGTGAATGCACTCACAGGATTTTCAGAGATGTTATTGAATATCTGAATCCGGGAGACTGCATTATTCTTAACAACACGAAGGTGCTCCCTGCGAGAATGTACGGCGAGAGAACCGACACCGGCTCAGTTGTCGAATTCCTCCTGCTCAATCAGAAAAGCCATGACACATGGGAGGTCATAACGGGTCCGGGCAAAAAGGCGAGAGTAGGTCATAAATTCGTTTTCGGCGGCGGCTTGCTGACTGCCGAAATCATTGAGGTTCTGCCTGACGGAAACCGGATAGCAAAATTCGGCTTTAATGGGAACTTCTTTGATGTACTAGACAAAATCGGCGAGATGCCTCTGCCTCACTACATAACCGAAAAGCTTGAGGATAAGGACAGATATCAGACCGTTTACGCAAAGGAGGAGGGGAGTGCCGCCGCTCCGACGGCAGGTCTGCATTTCACCCCCGAGCTGCTTGAAAAAATAAAAGAAAAAGGCGTTGAAATCGGATTCGTAACCCTTCATGTCGGTCTCGGAACATTCAGACCCGTCAAGGCGGATAACATCGAGGAGCATCACATGCACTCAGAGCATTATCATCTGCCTGCCGAAACTGCCGATATAATCAACCGAACAAAGGCAAGAGGCGGCAGAGTTTTTGCCGTCGGCACAACCTGCTGCAGAACTCTTGAATCCGTTGCGACATTCCGTGGCGAAATAAAAGAGGACGACGGGTGGACTGATATCTTCATCTATCCCGGCTACGAATTCAAGTGTATCGACTGCCTGATAACCAATTTCCATCTGCCCGAAAGCACGCTGATTATGCTTGTCAGCGCTTTCTGCGGCTATGAAAACACGATGAACGCATACAAAATTGCGGTTGAAAACAGATACAGATTTTTCAGCTTCGGCGATGCTTGCCTGATTTGCTGAAAACAAAAAATGGAGAGTGCAAATGTATAAACTTATTAAAAACGAGGGCAAGGCAAGGCGGGGCGAATTCGTGACGGTTCACGGAACGGTTCAGACCCCTGCATTTATGAATGTTGCAACCTGCGGAGCAATCAAGGGAGCACTTTCTGCGGTTGATTTGAAGGAAATCGGCTGTCAGGTCATGCTTTCAAATACATATCATCTGCATGTTCGCCCCGGCGATGAGCTTGTTCGTGACATGGGCGGTCTGCATAAGTTCACGGGTTGGAGCGGCCCGATTCTGACGGACAGCGGCGGTTTTCAGGTCTTTTCGCTCGCTTCTCTGAGAAAAATCAAGGAGGAGGGCGTTTCGTTTCAGTCTCATGTTGACGGCAGACATATTTTTATGGGTCCCGAGGAGAGCATGAGGATTCAGTCAAACCTCGGCTCAACAATTGCCATGGCATTTGACGAATGCGTTGAAAATCCCGCAAAATATGAGTATGCCAAGCAGTCCTGCGAAAGAACGGTTCGCTGGCTTGAAAGATGCAAAGCCGAGATGCAAAGGCTCAATTCTCTGCCCGATACCGTAAATCCCAATCAGCTTTTGTTCGGCATTAATCAGGGATGTACATATGATGACCTGAGAATCGAAAACATGAAGCAGATTGCCGCCCTTGACCTTGACGGCTATGCAATAGGCGGCCTTGCCGTCGGAGAGCCGAAAGAGGATATGTACCGCATTATTTCAGCGGTTGAGCCGCATATGCCCGAGAATAAAATACGATATCTCATGGGTGTCGGCACTCCGGGCAATATCCTTGAAGCCGTTTACAGAGGCGTTGACCTTTTTGACTGTGTTATGCCGAGCCGGAACGCAAGGCACGGTCATCTTTTCACAAAGCAGGGAATCATCAATCTCAACAACAGAAAATACGAGCGTGACCCTCTGCCGATTGACCCCGAATGCTCCTGCCCGACCTGCTCCCACTTTTCGAGAGCTTATATCAGACATCTTTTCAAGAGCAAGGAAATGCTCGCAATGCGCCTTTGTGTTATGCACAACTTATATTTTTATAATATGCTCATGCAGGAAATCCGTGACAGCCTTGACTGCGGAAGTTTTGAAGAATATCACGATAAATATGTTGATATTCTTGACAGGAGGATATGATAATTATGGCGGCGAAAAATTCTTGGGTGGTTTATGCGCTGTTGTCAGCCGTTTTTGCTGCGCTTACGTCGATTCTTGCAAAAATAGGCATTTCAAATGTTAACTCGAATCTTGCAACGGCAATCAGAACGGTTGTGGTTGTCATCATTGCATGGGGGCTTGTGTTCATCACGGGCGCTCAGAGCGGAATTGCCGACATCGGAGCAAAAAGCTGGGTTTTTCTTGTTCTTTCGGGCATCGCAACGGGTCTTTCATGGATGTTTTATTATAAAGCTCTGCAAATCGGCGAAGCCTCAAAGGTTGTTCCGATTGACAAATTCAGCGTTGTAATTTCAATGGTTCTTGCGTTTGTTATTCTGCATGAAAAAATGACGGCAAAGGCGGTAATCGGCGGTTTGCTGATAACCGCAGGAACATTCGCCATGATTCTGTAAGCGCAATTTAAAAATATTTGATTTTTCTATTGCATATTTATCAACACTAATGTATAATATTGACATTATCTTTTGGAGGTCAGATTAATGGAATTCATTTCACTTTTAGCTTCGACTGCAACATCAGGGGCTTCGGGCACCGCTCAGCAGGGCAATCCGTTCTCAATGATTATTATGATGGTTGCTCTTTTTGCAATTATGTATTTTGTTATGATTCGCCCGCAGAAGAAAAAGCAAAAAGAAGAACAGCAGATGCGTGACAATATTCAGATCGGCGACGAGATAACAACAATCGGCGGAATTATGGGTCGTGTTGTTACCGTTAAAGAAGATTCTCTTATCATCGAGACCGGCGCTGACAGAAACAAGATGAAAATCGCTCGCTGGGCTGTTTCAACCAACAACACCGCAAACGAAAAGATCGAAGCAGAGCGCAAGGCAGCCAAAGAGGCCGCTGAGGCTGAAAAGCAGAAAAAGCTTGAAGAAGCTGCCGAAAACAGCAAGGCAAAAAGAAAGAAAACAAAGAAGAAAAAGGACGACACCTTTGACGAATAATTAAAACCGAATATTTGCAAAGCTCCTTTCATATTATTGATTTGTAATAATATGAGGGGAGTTTTTTTATGGGTGGAAAATCAAAAAAGACCCGCAGAGACGAGGAGCGGGCTTCGCCTCAGATAAAAATCATCATCGGCTCTGCAATCGGAACGGCATGATATTGACACTGATTCTGAAAAAGAACTTATTGAAACAAGA
>JAEDKI010000188.1 GCA_016295895.1 Clostridiaceae bacterium
TTCGCTGTCCGTGACAAGAACCGCAGAAGCCAGCTTGTCGTGCTCCGCCTGGGAGAGCAGGTCCGCCGCCGCATACGCAGGGTCGGTTTTTGAGTCGGCAACAATCAGAATTTCGCTCGGACCGGCTATCATGTCGATTGAAACCTTGCCGAACACCTGCTTTTTGGCTTCGGCAACAAACGCGTTGCCGGGGCCGACAATTTTATCAACCTTAGGTATGGTTTCGGTTCCGTAGGCAAGAGCGGCAATAGCCTGAGCGCCGCCGACCTTGAAAATTCTGTCAACACCGGCAACAGAGGCGGCGGCGAGAATAACCGGGTTGATTTTTCCCTCTGCATTAGGCGGAGTGACGATAACGACCTCCCTGACGCCGGCAAGCTTTGCAGGAATTGAATCCATGAGAACCGTTGACGGATAAGCCGCTGTTCCGCCGGGAACATAAAGACCCGCCCTGTCAACGGGAATAATCTTCTGGCCTATTATGACGCCTTTTTCATCATTAATAATGAAGCTGTTCCTTTTCTGCTTTTCGTGGAATTTCTTAATGTTGGCAGCAGCCCTTTGAAGAATTTCAAGGAATTCGGGTTCAACCGAGGAAACAGCCTCGTTAATCTCCTCTTCACTGACAACGAGAGAAGAGAGATTTGCCTTGTCAAATTTTTTGCAATATTCAAAAAGCGCCTTGTCTTTGTTCTTTTTAACATTATCTATAATTTCCGTGACGATGCCTTCAACGTTCATTTTCGGCATCGACCTTGCGAAGATATCTTCATTCTTAACTTCGCCGTATTTAAGGATTTTGATCATTTCATTTCCTCCACTGCTTTCGACAGCCCTGTCTGCACCTTTTCAATCTGCCTGCCTTTAAACTTGAAGGACGCCTTGTTGGCAATAAGCCTTGCGCTTATCGGGCAGATATCTTCAATAACCTCAAGATTGTTTTCGCGAAGCGTTGCGCCTGTTTCAACAATATCTGCAATTACATCGGAAAGACCTGAGACGGGAGCTATTTCTATTGAACCGTTGAGGTGGATAATGTCAATGTCTCTGCCCTTTGCGCGATAGTAATTTTTGGCTATTCCGGAAAACTTTGTTGCAACGCGAAGCGTACCCAGTCCGTCGTCCTTAAAGCCCTTAGGCGCGGCGATTGCCATTTTGCACTTGCCTTTTTTCAGGTCGAGAAGCTCATAAACATCGGGCTCGTATTCAAGAAGAATATCCTTGCCGACTACGCCGATATCAGCCGCTCCCCTTTCAACATATATTGCAACGTCTGAGGGCTTGACCCAAAAATAGCGCACGCCCGTTTCGGGATTTTCAAAAATCAGCTTTCTGTTAGGCTCAAGAATACTCGGACACTCAAAGCCCGCCTGAGCGAACATTGTGTATACCCATTCGCCGAGCCTGCCTTTCGGCAGGGCGATATTGATAAAGCCGTCAGCCTCGTTTTTATCGGCGCTGAGGTCAATTCTGTCAAGAGCGTCTGTATAGACCGCAAAACCGATTGCGCAGGATTTTCTCCTGAGCTTTTTCATCAGTCTGTCATATTGACCGCCCGAGAGAACATCTGTAGGCACATCGGGCAGAAAGCCCTTGAAAAATATTCCGTTATAATAATTAACATCGCCCGTAAGAGAAAAGTCGATATTAAGAACACACGGCAGCTTTTGAGAAATTAGCTTTTCTGTAACAGAACAGAACGAGGAGCAGTCAATACCCGAGAAAGCCATAAGCTCCTTGAACTTTTTCATCACGTCCTCCGCGCCGCCGTGAAGAGACATAAGCGAAAGAAGCAGCGAAGCGGCGCTCCTGTTTTCGCAGTCATCGAGAAGCGTTCTTGCCTCATGAAGATTTTTTTCGCTCACGGCTTTGAAAAGACGGGTCTGATTTTCGGCGCTCAGAGACAGCTTGTCAATAACCTGCTTTAAAACATCGAGGTCTGAAATGACGAGCACGGCGTCTTTTGAAAGCACGCTCAGGCTTTCACACGCAAGGGTCACGACCTCACATATTTCGGCTTCGCCGACCTTTCCGAAGCACTCAACGCCCGTCTGCATAATTTCTTTGAAAGAGCCCGTGCTTTTGGAAACACGATAGACGTTTTCGTTATAGAAAAGCTTTTGCGTCTCAAGCGGCTTGTCAACGCTGTTTTTTATTATTGAGAGAGTGACGTCCGGTTTGAGCGCCATGAGCTTTCCGCCGATATCGTTGAAGGTAATGACATTGTCCGAAACAAGGAAGTCCTTGTTGTCGGCGTAAAGGTCATATTCCTCAAATTTGCTCATTCTGTACGGCGAGAATTTTTTTGACAGATACAGCTCTCTCAGGGCAAATATTATTTTTTCGCTTTGCTGCAAAACTTTATCATTTATTATCATTTTCAGTCTCCGTTTCTTTCATCTTGTCAATAGCGGTTCTGTAACCGTTTGAGCCGTAGTTCAGCGCGCGGTTCACACGGCTGATGGTTGCTGTGCTGACCTTAACCGCCTCAGATATTTTCTGATAGCTGTAGCCCTTATCAAGCAGCAAAGCCGTGTCAAGGCGCTGAGCCATATCCTGAATTTCCTTAATTGTGCAAAGATCCTCAAAAAAAGCGCGGCACTCCTCGGGAGTGTTGATATCGGCTATTACACTGTAGAGACGCTGAACTGAATCATTATGATAATTTGGCATAGCAAGTACCTCTTTTCTTTAATACTTTATCATATTATCACGTTAGGGCGGAAAAGTCAAGAAAAGAGCCGGCAAATTGCTCATTTTTATAAGATGTTTTATTTGAGCTTCTTTTGTAGTCGGGGGGGATTTGGAGGCTACATCAGAAAAACCAACCCCCGAAGAATGTCGCTCTTTTATGAGAGAAAATTCTTCGGGGGTAATTCTATTTGTAGTGACGAGGGATTTTTTGGGAGTTACCGTTCCTCTTACATAACCGGACTTTTCAAGTACCCTTTATTTATCAGACTTTTGCTGCTTCTTCAACCGCAACAGCGAAGAACACGGCCGAGTCAGCCAACCGGTTGCAGCTTTGCGTTGTTTTTCAGTGAAAAGTCTTGAATGACCAAGGGTAAAAAGCTCATTTTTTTCTGAACAACACTTCTTTTATAACACCCTTTGGATCTTTTATCAGCAGAATAACCAGCCAGATTATAAGTCCGAG
>JAEDKI010000031.1 GCA_016295895.1 Clostridiaceae bacterium
TCAGAAGCGAATAATCAAGGTCGCCCCAAAGGTCGCTGCCGACTGCGGCGGTCAGACGATTCAGGAGCGAATGACCTTTATCGTTATCAATAAGGAAATTGAATTTTAATCACTTTCGGCGGAATTGCGGATAAACCGTGAATTTCGCCGAATTTTTATGCATGAATTCTGCTTTTTGAAAAAGTTTTTATAAAAATAAAAAAACGAGAAAAACAGAGCATATCGAAGCATTCAGGAGAAAAACAGAGTAAAATTATAAAATTTCTTAAACAGAAACGGTTTTTTCACGGTTTTGTTAAAAAAATTGTTGACATTTGCAGATATTTGCACTATATTTATGTTAACAAATTAAAGTTTTTCAACAGCAATTGAATATGTCTGAAATACAATATCTCATGCACATTCGGGCATTTTTCTCTTTGACATACGGAAGTATGCCTGCAGAGAAGAAATCCCCGACTGCACATAATCTATTGCATTTCAGATGCGGAGCAGTTTTGAGGGAGAAGATTTTCGTTCCGTCAAGGCGAAAATCTGCAGGAATACTTTGTGTATTTCAAAGATTTTTAACGCAGGCGGAGCGGAAATAAGCCCCTCAAAACCATATTTATTGCTGTTGAAAAACTTTACAACCATGGAGAGGGGCTGCATAATTGAAAAACAATGCAATAATCGATTTGAAAAACATTTCCGTTTCTTTCGGAAATAATCAGGTGCTCAAAAATCTGAATCTTTACATCCGGGATAAGGAGTTTATTACTCTGCTCGGTCCGTCGGGTTGCGGCAAAACAACGACTCTGCGAATTATCGCAGGCTTTGTTGAACCCGATGAAGGCGAGGTTATTTTTGAGGGAAAGAAGATCAATAGTGTTCCTCCTCATAAGAGGCAGGTTAACACTATTTTTCAGCGTTATGCCCTTTTTCCTCACCTGAATGTTTATGAGAATGTTGCTTTCGGGCTGAGAATCAGAAAGACTCCCGAAAAGCAGATTAAGGAAACGGTTGAAGAGATGCTTGCTCTGGTCAATCTGACCGGATTCGGCAAGCGCAATATAAATTCGCTCTCGGGCGGTCAGCAGCAGCGAGTTGCAATCGCAAGAGCTCTTGCGGTAAAGCCGAGAGTTCTGCTTCTTGACGAGCCTTTGGGAGCCCTCGATCTGAAGCTTCGCAAGGATATGCAGGTTGAGCTTAAAAACATTCAGCAGAGGCTCGGCATAACCTTTATATATGTTACCCATGATCAGGAGGAAGCTCTTTCAATGTCAGATACCGTTGTTGTTATGGATAACGGTGTTATTCAGCAGATAGGTACGCCTCTTGATATCTATAATGAGCCGAAGAATGCCTTTGTTGCGGATTTCATCGGCGAGAGTAATATCCTTGACGGCGTTATGCCCGAGGACTGCGTGGTTGATTTTTCGGGTCACCGCTTTGAATGCCTTGACAAGGGCTTTGCCAAAAATGAGGCGGTTGATGTCGTAGTCCGCCCCGAGGATGTTGATGTTGTTGAGCCCGAAAAGGGAATGCTCTGCGGCGTTGTTACCTCGGTAACCTTTAAGGGCGTTCATTTTGAAATTATCGTTGACATCGGCGGCTTCAAGTGGATGATTCAGACAACCGATTATCAGCCCGAAGGCAGTAAAATCGGTCTGTTCATCGAGCCCGATGCAATCCATATAATGAAGAAATCCGAATATTCGGGTATTTACGGCGACTACAGCTCATTCAGCGAGGAATTTGACGAGCTTTCCGACCCCTCGGCTGATGCTGAGGAGGACGAGGAATGAACAACCGCTCAGTATTGAAAACGAAGCTTGTTGCCTCGCCTTATATCGTCTGGTCGGCGCTTTTCATTATTGCGCCCCTGATTTTCGTTGTCTATTATTCATTCACCGATGCGGCGGGGAATTTCACATTTGACAATATTTCCGCCCTTGTTAAGTATGCGCCGACTTTTCTGCGTTCAATTTGGTTCGGCATTGTCGCAACGCTTATCTGCCTTGTGATTGCGTTCCCGCTTGCCTACATCATTTCGCAGAAAACGGAGAAAATTCAGCGCACGCTCGTTATGCTCGTTATGCTCCCGATGTGGATGAGCTTTCTTATCAGAACCTATTCATGGATGGCTCTGCTTCAGGATACGGGCATAATCAACACCATGCTCGGCAAAATAGGCATTGACCCGATTCACATGATAAACACCTCGGGTGCGGTTATCCTCGGTATGGTTTATAATTTCCTGCCGTACATGATAATGCCGATTTATTCCGTTATGGCAAAGCTTGACCACAGCATGATTGAAGCCTGCCAGGATCTCGGCGGCAACAGGCTGACCGTTATCAGAAGATGTATTCTGCCCATGAGCATGCCGGGAGTCGTTTCGGGAATTACAATGGTTTTTGTTCCCTCCGTCAGCACATTCTATATCTCACAGAAGCTCGGCGGCGGCTCGTTTGACCTTATCGGCGATGTTATCGAAAGGCAGTTCCAGCAATCATATAACTACAATCTCGGCGCTTCGATTTCGCTTGTGCTCATGGTGCTTATCCTTTTGAGCATGGCTGTTATGAACCGCTTTACGGGCGATGAGGAGGGCATGGTAATATGAAAACGGCTTCAAGAATTTATTCGGCTCTTGTTTTTCTCTTTCTCTATGCGCCCATCATCGTGCTCGTTCTTTTTTCTTTTAACTCATCAAGCAGCACGAGCGTTTTTGCGGGCTTTTCGCTTCAGTGGTATAAATCGCTCTTTCAGGATGAAGCAACCCTCAGAGCGCTTTATAACACCCTGATTCTTGCGGTCTGCTCATCGGTTGCCGCAACGGTAATCGGCACGGCGGCAGCCGTCGGAATCGACAAATTCAAAAAAGGCGTTGCCCGTTCGAGCGTTATGGCGGTGACTAATATTCCGATGATGAACCCTGAAATCGTAACCGGTATTTCAATGATGCTGCTGTTCGTTTTTGTCGGCAGGCTTGTGAAAAACGATTCGGTTCTCGGCTTCGGAACGCTGCTTATCGCCCATGTAACATTCAATCTGCCTTATATTATCCTTACCGTTCTGCCGAAGCTTCGCCAGACCGACAGAAACCTTGCCGAAGCGGCGCAGGATCTCGGCTGTATGCCAGTTCAGGCGTTTTTTAAGGTCGTTCTGCCCTCAATCACGCCCGGTATAATAACGGGAATGATAATGGCGTTCACACTGTCGCTTGACGATTTCATTATCAGCTATTTCACCGGCGGACCGGGCTTCCAGACGCTCCCGATAGCGATTTTCTCAATGACGAAGAAGCGTGTTAAGCCCGATATGTATGCGCTTTCCGCATTGATTTTTGTCAGCATTCTGCTGTTGCTGATTCTCTATAATCTTGCTCAGTCGAAAAGCGAACGGGAATCAAAAAGAAGAACAAAATAAACTACCACGCTGATTATTACAACCTGTTTTATTCAGCTTATCCATAAGGAGAGACGGAGAGTGAAAAAAAGAATTGCATGTGCGCTCATTGCGCTTGTTATTGCCCTTGCGCCCTGCACCGTTGCGTCTGCCGCAGCTTCGCAGAGCGACATTGAGGCGCTCAGGGGCACAAAGCTTTATGTTTATAACTGGGGCGAATATATTTCCGACGGTGAGGACGGCGCTCTTGATGTCAACAAGGCTTTTGAAGAAAAATACGGAATTGAAGTTATATACGACACCTATGACACCAACGAGGTTATGTATTCAAAGCTCAAAAGCGGCGGAGTTTCATATGATGTCGTTATCCCGTCGGACTACATGATCGAAAGAATGATAGCCGAGGATATGCTTGAAAAGATTGATTTTTCAAATGTTCCGAACTATAAATATATCTCCGAAAAATACAGAAATCTTGCCCATGACCCGACAAATGAATATTCCGTTCCCTACACGGTCGGAATGGTCGGTCTTATCTATAATACCAAGATGGTTGAAGAAGCTCCCGACAGTTGGACGGCTCTCTGGGATGAGAGATACACGGGCAATATTCTGATGATAAACAATCCGAGAGACGCTTTTGCGATTGCACAGAGCATTCTCGGCATGGATTATAACAACGAGTCTCCTGCCTCATGGAGGGTTGCCGCCGAGCTTCTTAAAGAGCAGAAAAGCGTTTCCCCCTCTTATGTCAACGATGAGATATTCCTCAAAATGGAGGCGGGCGAAGCGGCGCTTGCTCCCTATTTTGCAGGCGATTTTCTCACCATGTATGATAACAACCCCGATCTTGCATTTGTTTACCCGAAAGAGGGCGTTAACTTCTTCGTTGACGCAATAAGCATTCTCAAGGGCGCAAAGAACAAGCTTGCGGCGGAGCTTTACATTAACTTCTTGCTTGAGCCCGATGTTGCGCTTGAAAATGCCGAATATATCTGCTACGCAAGCCCCCACACAGAGGTTTATGACAATCCCGATTACACTTACTATCAGAATGAAATTCTCTACCCCGAGGACGGCAAGTTCAAAACTCAGCTTTTCCTCAATCTTTCGCCCGAAATTCTTTCGCTTATGAGCGGACTCTGGGACGATGTCAAGAATTATGTTCCCTCGGCGGGAAGCGGATATCGCTCTCTTTTCTTCGGCGGAGACGGCATGAACCCATCGTCCGGCGACGGAGAGGGAATGACCCCCGAAGCAAAAAGATATGCGCTTTATATAGTAATTTTCATTCTTATCTGCCTTGCCTATGTTGTTTTCAGATACGCAAGGAAGAAATACCGTGAAAATGTCTGATTGATAAGCAGGAGGAAAAATGAAGAGGGTAAAAGTGGTTTTTGCAGTTGCTTTGATGTGCTTAACCCTGCTTTCAGCTTCATGCTCAAAGCAGGAGGAGAAAAAGCCCGGAACAGCAACTGAAGTTCCGACGGATTCGTCGGAATATGACCTTTCTCAGGCAGTTGACGCCTTTGCTCAGGCTACGGATAATAATGGGATGGAAAATAACGGCGAAACAGATTCGCTGACCGATCGGATGACTGCGAGCCGCACCGATATCGCCTTAACAGCCGCCCAAACGGAAAAGCCGACAACTCAGCCGGAAAAGAAAACGGTCAAAATAACAATTAAAGAGGGGCAGAGCTTAACTCAGATTTTCAAAACGCTTGAAGAAAACGGAGTCAGCAGCTTTGATGACCTTATGGAGACGGCGCAAACCTATGACTACAGCTATTATCCTCTTGTTGCCGCAATTCCGTCAAATCCGAACCGTTGCTTTAAGCTGGAGGGATATCTTTTTCCCGATACTTATGAGTTTTACACCAATCAGAAGCCCCAGGACGCCATAGGCAAATTCCTCAGAGGCGGAAAGGCGAAGATAACCGATTCGATGAAAGCGCAGGCTTCGGCTCTCGGCTACAGCATGGACGAGGTAATCACCGTAGCTTCGATAATCGAAAAAGAGGGCGCAAATCCGAACGAGGTTGCCAAAATTGCCGCAGTTATCTATAACCGCCTTGAAGCTGGAATGAAGCTTCAGATGGATTCAACGATTTATTACATTGAGCGTAATGTCAAGCCCTTTTTAACGGGCGATGTCAACCGCTACAACAGTTATTATAACACTTATAAGTGCTCGGCTCTTCCTGCAGGCCCGATATCAAATCCGGGGCTCAGAACGATAAATGCGGCGCTGAATCCTGCCGATGTTCCCTATCTGTATTTCTGCCATGACGAAAACGCAAATTATTATTATGCCGAAACCTACGAGGAGCATCAGGAAAACCTGAAAGCGGCAGGCTTGGCATAAAAACAGAAAAAGTTTCAATAAAAGCAACAGCCTGCATGGGTTTTCCGTGCAGGCTGTGTTTTTCAGCATTCAAGAAGTCTGATATATTGCATAGCATAGATTTTTCTCAAAAAAGCTCCCGCATATACTGTCATTTCAGCATATGCGGGAGAATTTTTTTGTGTTATTAATCGGGATCCTCAGATATAGGCTTTTACATCTCTTTCGTAATGCCCCGTATCCTGAAATCCGTTTTCGGTTCGGATTCGCTCGCCCCATTTGTCGGCGATTTCTTCAAAGCTGTCATTCTCAACATCGGCTCTCCAGAATCCGTCCTTGCTGCCTCTCAGGCACCAATCGGATTCCCACATGCCGTGCCCCGTTGCCTTGTATGTCCACAGAAACCAGCTGTAATTCGCCTTGTTGAGAGTTTTGAAGCAGTTTTCCCATGTTGTCGCCTTGTGGGGATAAAATTCACCCATCATCATAGGAACATCGGAAAAAACAAGCTTTGTGAACCAGGTGAAAAGATTGAAAATGAAGTTTGAATTATTGTAGAAATGAACCTGATAAACAACATTTTTCCAGCCCTTGAGGAAAGCCTGAGGGAGGGCAAACGCCGTCCAGATGCACTCCATTGTGATGATATGGTCGCTGTCTGCGGCACGAACGGTGTTATAAAGGCGGGAGTAGATGAACTCATTATTCTTTCTTCTCTCAAGCTCGCCCGACGGAACATCGCACATAGGCTCGTTGAGCAGGTCATACATCGCAACTGCGGGATTGCCCTTGAAGCGGGAGGCGATCTCCGTCCAAAGCTCATCGGTCAGTTCACGGTATCTTTCGCCCTGCTCGGTATCGTCATAAAGCCCGCATTCGCCTTTCTTGCCGTTGTGCGGAGCGTCGCTCTGATAGCCGACTGCGCCGTGCATGTCGAGAACAACATAGATTTCACGCTTCGAGCATTCCTCAACGACCCATTCAAGACGGGATAAATCCCATTTGCCGTTTTCGTCAAGGACTTTCGTGCCGGTATCGTCATAATAGAAATTTCTGTACCAAAACGGAACACGCACGCAGTTGAAGCCCATTGACTTGATCTCGTCAAGGTCATATTCTGTTATCCAGTTATCCATGTAGGTGTTAAAAAGCTCATATGCTTTTTCAATGCCGAAACGCTCGGTGAGAATTTCAAGCACCGTGCTGTGGTCAAAACCGCCGTCATAAGGGCAGAGCCAATCCTCCCATATCATCCATGCGCCGAGGTTGACGCCTTTAAGCTGAATCTTTTCCCCCTTGCGGTTGACAATATCCTGACCCTTTGTTGACAGAAAATCTTCATCGGTGAAACCTGTTGAAGCTTCATTTGCAGGGAGGTTTCCGTCTGCCGAAAAAGCGGGAATTGCTGCGGAAAAAAGGGTTATCGTTGCGAGAACAAAGGAAATTATTCTTTTTGAAAATTTCATTGCAATGTTCCTTTCATGCTGACTTAATCAGTTTTTCTCAACACCGAGAGTAACTTTTTCACCGTTGATATCCCAATCCTTAGCGTATGAACCGCCTGCGGATTCAATGATATCCGTTGCAAGAACATCGTGAGTGATGGTTGCACGGTTTGATTCAAATATCTGCTGAATCTTTTCGTTGCCGCTGACATAAATCTTTATGGTGTCCATAACCTCAAAGCCTGCGTCTTTACGCATGGTCTGAATCTTTGAAATAAGCTCTCTGACGAAGCCTTCCTCGAGAAGCTCGGGGGTCAGGTTAGTGTCAAGCACAACGGTAACTCCGCCGCCGCTCTCAGCCTGGAAGCCCTCTTTCTGAACGGTTTCGATAAGCAGATCTTCGGGAGCAAGAGTAATCTCCGTGCCGCCCGCCGTGAAGGTGATTGAGCCTTTTTCGTCAAGCTCCTGCTTGGTTGCCGAGCCGTCAACGCCTGCAAGATACTCTCTGATTGCTCCGATGAGCTTGCCGTATTTGGGGCCGAGAGTCTTGAGCTGAGGCTTGAAGCTGTAAGAAACATATGATGAGGAGTCGGTAACGAATTCAAGCTCCTTAACATTGAGTTCATCCTCAATGATTTCGCAGAGATTTCTTTCAAGAGCCTTGGGAGCGGTAACAAAAATCTTGGCGAGAGGCTGTCTGTTCTTGATATTTGCCGTGTTTCTTGCCGCTCTGCCGAGAACAACGACATTGAGAACCTCGTCCATTGAAGCTTCAAGGTCTTTGTCAACAAATGCAGGGTTTGAAACGGGATAGTCGCAAAGATGAATGCTTTCGGGAGCGGAGGGATTAACCGAGAGAACAAGATTGCGGTAGATATCCTCTGTCATAAACGGAATCATCGGAGCGGCAAGCTTGCAGACGGTTTCAAGAGCGGTGTAAAGGGTCATGTAGGCGTTAATTTTATCCTGAGAGAGACCCTGAGCCCAGAAACGCTCTCTGCCTCTGCGGACATACCAGTTGCTCATGTCGTCAACGAAGCTCTGAAGTGCCTTTGCGGCTTCGGGGATTGCATAGTTGCCGAGGTAGCCGTCAACCGTGTCAATAAGCGTGTTGAGCCTTGAAAGCAGCCATTTATCCATAACCGAGAGCTTATCATATTCAAGAGCGTGCTCGGTGGGGTTGAACTTGTCAATTTCAGCGTAGAGAATATAGAAAGCGTAGGTGTTCCAGAGAGTGCCCATGAATTTGCGCTGACCCTCAACAACAGCCTTGCCGTGGAAACGGTTGGGCAGCCACGGAGCGGAGTTTGTGTAGAAATACCAACGGATAGCGTCTGCGCCGTAGGTTGAAAGAGCCTCAAACGGGTCAACGGCGTTGCCCTTGGATTTTGACATCTTCTGACCGTTTTCGTCCTGAACAAGGCCGAGAACGATAACATTTTTATAGGGTGATTTATCAAACAGAAGCGTTGAGATTGCAAGCAGAGAATAGAACCAGCCTCTTGTCTGGTCAACCGCTTCCGAGATGAACTCGGCGGGGAACTGCTGCTCGAATATTTCTTTATTCTCAAACGGATAATGATGCTGAGCGAAAGGCATTGCGCCCGAATCGTACCAGCAGTCGATAACCTCGGGAACACGCTTCATTTCGCCGCCGCACTTTTCGCACTTGATGGTTACATTGTCAATATACGGGCGGTGAAGCTCGATATCGTCGGGGCAGTTGTCGCTGAGCTCTTTAAGCTCTGCGATTGAACCGATTGAATGTCTGTGGCCGCAGGAGCATTCCCAGATGTTGAGCGGAGTGCCCCAATAGCGGTTACGGCTGATGCCCCAATCCTGAATGTTTTCAAGCCAGTCGCCGAAACGACCCTTGCCGATGCTTTCGGGAATCCAGTTAACGGTGTTGTTATTCTTAACAAGATTGTCCTTAACTGCGGTCATCTTGATGAACCAGGATTCTCTTGCATAATAGATGAGCGGAGTGTCGCAGCGCCAGCAGAACGGATAATCATGCTCGAACTTGGGTGCGGAGAAAAGCTTGCCCTGCTTGTCAAGGTCGGTCAGAACAAGGGGATCGGCATCCTTGACGAATTTGCCTGCGTAGGGAGTTTCCTCGGTCATGTTGCCTTTGCCGTCAACGAACTGAATGAACGGCAGGTCATATTCTCTGCCGATTCTTGCGTCGTCCTCGCCGAATGCGGGAGCAATGTGAACAATGCCCGTACCGTCGGACATGGTAACATAGCTGTCGGCTGTAACGAAATGAGCTTTCTTTTTCTGCTTTTCGGCTGAAATGCCTGCGCATTCAAAGAGAGGCTCGTATTCTTTGCCCTCAAGCTCCTTGCCGACACAGCTTTCAAGAATTTCATAAGCTTCAACGCCGTTTTCCTTGTCGCCGAGAGAACCGAGAACGGTGTCAAGGAGAGCCTTTGCCATGTAATATGTGTAGCCGTCAGCCGCCTTTACCTTGCAGTAGGTCTCATCGGGATTTACGCAGAGAGCGCAGTTTGAGGGGAGAGTCCAGGGTGTTGTTGTCCATGCAAGGAAATAAGCGTCCTCGCCCTTAACCTTGAATCTGACAACGGCGGAGCGTTCTTTGACCGACTTGTAGCCCTGAGCAACCTCGTGAGAGGAGAGGGGAGTTCCGCAGCGGGGGCAGTAGGGAACGATCTTGAAGCCCTTATAGAGCAGACCCTTGTTCCAGATCTCTTTCAGCGACCACCAAACGGATTCGATATAGTTATTGTGATAAGTAACATATGGGTTATCCATATCAGCCCAGAAGCCGACCGTGCCTGAGAAGTCCTCCCACATACCCTTATATTTCCAAACGCTTTCTTTGCAAAGCTTGATAAAAGGCTCAAGACCGTATTTTTCAATCTGATCCTTGCCGTTGATGCCGAGCAGCTTTTCAACCTCAAGCTCAACGGGCAGGCCGTGAGTGTCCCAACCTGCTTTTCTCGGAACCATGTTGCCCTTCATGGCGTGATATCTCGGAATCATATCCTTGATAACACGGGTGAGAACATGGCCGATGTGAGGCTTGCCGTTGGCGGTCGGCGGGCCGTCATAGAAAGTATAGGTCGGGCAGCCTTCTCTTTCTTCAATGCTTTTCTCGAATATATGATTTTCTTTCCAGAATTCCTGCACAGCCTTTTCACGGCTGACAAAATCAAAATTCGACGAAACCTTTTCGTACATTTTGAATTCCTCCGATTTATGAATAATTAGAATAATTGATTGCTGATTTGCGGCGCAAAAAAATCCCTGCCCCGAACGGGACAAGGAACAACCTTGCTTAACCACCCATTACATAACCCGATCTTTATGCGCCCGATAACGGCGGACTGCCGACAAAGCCTACTTGCAAAAGGCGTTCGGTTTGCGATTCGGGAGTGATTTTCACTATTGCGGCAGACGGTGCGTTCCCACTATCCGCACCTCACTTGGTCTGCGCCCTGCAAAGGCTACTGTCTCCGTCATAATCTTTCAAGATGACAATATTTATATTTTTAATTAAAAACAGTATATCACACACTTTCGTGCTTGTCAAGAAAATCAAGCGCTTTTTCGGAGATTACAAATCAAAACCGATATGTGCTCAATAACTCTGAGCGTCATATCGGTTATTTTCAGATGTTTTTACAGAATAATCCGTGCTTTGTGCAGTGCCACAGCAGTATACCGTGGCCTCTTTTGGGGAAACGGACCTGCAATTCCCATTCGGGATAGGTTTTGAAAATCTTGATTTCGCCCGATGATGCAAATGCGACAAATGATATATAGTGGTCTTTTTCCATTTCGTGCTTTGACGAAATAAACCAATCGTTTTCAATAACCTCTGCCGTGATTTCGTGGCAGGGATCAGCTTTCTGAGCCTGAAGCGGCAAAAGCTTTCTGCCGCAGCATGAAACCGTGGCGTTGCCCGTTGAAATCACAAGATTGCCGCATACGGGGCAGACATAACAGCTTGATTTCTTCATGTTTCCGCTGACGAATGTGTTGGTCTGCAAGCCGCCGCTCAGAATTTCTTCAATATTTACCCCGAGAATGTCGGAGAGCGAGCCGAGCAGAGAAATATCGGGGCAGCCTCTGCCCGTTTCCCATTTTGAAACCGTTCTGTCAGAGACGGAAAGAAGCTCCGCAAGAGCCGATTGAGTCAAGCCTTTTTCGGTTCTGAGAGTGCGGATGAGCGCACCGATTTCCGAGTTGTTCATGTTAATCATCCTTTCGCCCTCTATTTTAGCGTTATTCCGACGCAAATGCAACATACTCTGCGTAGAGTACCCGAAAAGAAAAAGGCTTGCGCCGAAAAACGCAAGCCGTAATATTCATAAAGATTATGCTTCAACCGTTTCTTTTTCTTCCGCAGGTTCCTCGGAGGATTCTTCTTTCTTTTCTTCGGGAGGAATGTTAACGGGGCTGAGAGCAACGGCGAGATTGACCGCCGCTGAGAGCAGGAACAGCGCAGCGCTGACGAAAATTCCCCAGCTCGGGCTGCAGCTTACTGCGTCGGCAAGAGTGCTTGCCTGAAGCATTGAAGAAAAGCTGTTGAAGCAGATTGCGCTTGAGAACATCATAAGACCCGCAACAAGGTTTGTAATAAACAGACCCTTGCTGTTGAGCTTCTTGAAGTTGAGAAGCAAAAATACAAGGCTGACAAGCAAAGAAAGCGTGCTGAAAACAACAAACAGAAGCGAAAGCAGGAATCTCAGCGAAGCGGCGCCGATGATTTCCGAGCCGGGTGCTTTCAAAATGCCCAATATGTCAAATTTCATGAGATTCATGACAAGCGTTATCAGATTGAGCGTGAATTTTTCTTCACAGAACGGAATTGAAACTGCGAGAGAGCCGAGGGGGAGCAGGAGCGAGAAAAGGGGGAGAACGCTGATGGGAATTCTTGCGATTCTCAGCTTTGTTCCCGCAAAGGAATATTTGAATCTGCGCATTGCCTCGTGGAGCTTTGCGAACGCCGCTTCGGCGGCGATTGAATCCTCCTCAAGCCGTCTTTCCCAATCGTAATTGGCTATGTTAACTCCGCAGTCGGGGCATTCGGCCTTGACATTCCAGATATGAAGCTTTCTTCCGCATTTCGGACATTTTGCCATAAAATCACACCTTTTACAACAGAATGAATATGTAATTTATTTTATACGCTTTTGGCGAAAGTGTCAAGTCTTATTATTGACCGTAGTAGGCTTTTTCGCCGTGCTTTCTGAAATAATGCTTATTTATAATATTTTCGTTTGCTTGGCGGGCGTTCATGGTCTTGCTCAGATATGCCATTTTGGCAACTTCTTCAAGGATTGCGGAGTTTTCCGCCGCCTTGAGTCCGTTTTTGCCCCAGGTGAACGGGCCGTGGGAATGAACCAGAACTGCGGGCACGGCGTTATAATCAATGCCGCCATTTTCAAAGCATTCCGCAATGACCTTGCCGGTGTTCAGCTCATATTCGCCCTCGATTTCTTCCTTTGTCAAGTCTCTTGTGCAGGGAATTTCGCCAAAGGCAAAGTCGGCGTGGGTTGTGCCGAAAGGAGGAATGCCGCATGCCGCCTGAGCAAAGGAAACCGCAAAGGTTGAATGTGTGTGAGCAACTCCGCCGATGTCGGGGAAACGGCGGTAAAGCTCAAGATGAGTGGGCGTGTCAGACGACGGATTCAAAGCCCCTTCAACCCTTTCGCCGCTGAGATTCATAACCACCATATCGTCGGGAGACATTTTTTCATAGGGAACGCCCGACGGCTTAATGACAACAAGCCCGCTTTCACGGTCAATCTGAGAAACATTGCCCCAGGTGAAAAGCACAAGACCGTATTCAACAAGCTTCATGTTTGCTTCATATACTTCTTTTTTGATATTTTCGAGCATTGTCGTTCTCCTTACACAAAAAGTGCCGCCGCAACGGTTGAATAAACATGTGACGGGTCTTTCAGAAAATTCATTTTAAGCTGCTGTGCCTGCTCAAAATCTGCGGCATAGACCGACAGCTCCATGAGAGTTTCGCCCTTGTGATTAACCCGGAATGTGACATAATATCCGTTATCGGTCTTTTGAAAATCAACCGTGTTTTCGCCCTCACGCTTTTCAAGAAGCTGAAGCTTCAAAGCGTCGGCAAGAGCGGTTTCTTTAACCGATTTCGGAAGCTCCTGCGAAAGCTCGTCAACCGACAGCTCACCCTTGGGGGTTAAATAAACAAGAGAATCCGCACGGGTGAGATTTCCGCTTTCAATCAGCTCCTCGATAGCCTGACTTGCTTCAAAATAGTTTGCAAGCCCGTGAAGCTGAAGCGATTCAAGAAGCTTTGATTCGCTCATCGGCTCTTGCAATCGGCTGACAAGAAATGTCAGAAGCAGTTTTATCTGCGTTCTGCTGCGAAGTCCTCCGGGCTCGATCCCCTCCGAAAAGGCGTCAAATTCATTTTCAATAGACATCAATATTTCTCCCTGAGCAATTTCATTTTAAAAATAATCAGATATATTTATATTATCATACCATAAAGTGCCCGTCTTTTCAAGTGCAACGGGGAATTATTGCTCACCCGTGCGAAAAATAAAAGCCTGCAAACGGTTGAGAATGCAGGCTGTATTATGTCAATTAAGCAAGCTTCAGCAGCATTTCAAGAATGCGCTTGACGCACACTTCAAGATCCGCTCTTGTCAGAACGCCTTTCTCCATTGCGGCTTTGAGGTCGTCGGGATAGCCGATGTGCATTTTCATGTCGTTGCCCGCAATAACCTCCTGAACGGGATCGTTTTTAACGCCCCAGTCGGTTGTGACCATGCCGTTAAAGCCCCATTCATTTCTGAGAATGCCCGTGAGCAGTTCGTAATTTTCAGAGGTGTGCTGACCGTTTATCAGATTGTATGAGGACATAAGAGTCC
>JAEDKI010000032.1 GCA_016295895.1 Clostridiaceae bacterium
ACCGGATACATCATCGCAATAAAAAAGAAATAACCGCCCCGTCCTGAGAAAACGAGCGGTTATTTCTTTATAATCATTCTTTTCGAGGGCGTAACCGCCTATACGGTATAGCCACACCCTTATTATACGCACAAACGGCAAATTTGTCAACCGGATGATAAATATTTTTCAAAATGCGGTTAAACAGCTTTTATCGGTTGTTTAATCGCTTTTTATTTGCCTGCTCTGAGGTCAACTCGTCTGATTTTGCCGCTGATTGTCTTGGGCAGCTCGTCTCTGAACTCAACGATTCTCGGATATTTATAAGGAGCGGTATGCTTCTTGACATACTGCTGAATCTCTTTCTTGAGCTCGTCAGATTTTTCCGTTCCCTTTGTGAGAACGATATCCGCTTTAACTACCTGACCTCTGATTTCATCGGGAGCGGCTGAAACGGCACATTCGAGAACATAAGGAAGCTCCATGATAACGCTTTCAATCTCGAAGGGTCCGATGCGGTAGCCCGAGGACTTGATAAGGTCGTCAACTCTGCCGACATACCAGAAGAAGCCGTCCTCGTCACGCCATGCGGTGTCGCCCGTGTGATAAATATCGTCGTGCCATGCTTCCTTTGTCTTTTCGGGGTCACGGTAATACTCCATGAACAGGCCGCAGGGTGAACCCTTATCGGTTCTGACAACTATCTCGCCAACCTCGCCGTCCTTGGCTCTTTCACCGTCAGAAGTGATAAGGTCGATATCAAACAGCGGGCTGGGCTTGCCCATTGAACCGACCTTGATTGACGAACCGACAAAATTACCGATTGCAAGGGTCGTTTCGGTCTGACCGAAGCCCTCCATGAGTCTTATGCCCGTTGCCTTGAGGAACTGCTGGAACACCTCAGGGTTCAGAGCTTCGCCCGCCGTGGTCGCATATTTTATTGATTTAAGGTCATATTTTTCAAGATCCTCTTTGATGAAGAAGCGGTACATTGTCGGCGGTGCGCAGAAGGTCGTGATTTTGTATTTTCCGATAAGCTTTAAGATATCATCGGGAACAAATCTGTCAAAGTCATAGGTGAACACGCCCGCTTCGCACAGCCACTGGCCGTAAAGCTTGCCCCAAAGAGCCTTGCCCCAGCCTGTGTCCGAAATGGTGAAATGCAGACCGTTGGGGTCAACATTGTGCCAATATTTTGCGGTTATGAAATGGCCGAGAGGATATCTGTGAGTGTGCATTGCAATCTTGGGGTAGCCCGTTGTGCCCGAAGTAAAGAACATGAGCATCGGATCATAGCCGAAAGCTCCGTCCTCGGGAGAAGGTCTGTCATAAACATCGCTGAACTCGCAATATTCCTTATCGAAATTATGCCAGCCCTCACGCTCGCCGTGAGCAATTATCCTTGTTTTAAGAATCGGGCATTTTTCCGCCGCAAGCTCAACCTGATGAGCAACGTCTCCGTCAGCAGTGCAGACAATTGCGCTGATCTGACCTGCATTGAATCTGTATTCAAAATCGTGGTCAACAAGCTGATTTGTTGCGGGAACAACTATTGCGCCGATCTTATGGAGCGCAAGAATCGAGAACCAGAACTGATAATGGCGCTTGAGAACAAGCATTACCCTGTCGCCCTTTTTGATGCCGAGAGAGCGGAAATAATTGGCTGCCATTGAAGAATGACGGCTCATGTCGCTGAAAGTGAAGCGTCTTTCCGTTCCGTCGTTTGAAATATGAAGCATAGCAACCTTATCGGGCGACTTCTTTGCAAGCTCATCAACAACATCAAAAGCAAAATTGAATTTATCGTCATTCTTGAACTTTATGCCGTTGAGAACGCCGTTTTCGTCAAGCGTTGTTTCGATGAATTTTTCATAAACGGGATTATGGAGATTGGCAAGGTCAACATTAGTGACGCTCGGAGTTTTTATTTCCTCAACATATTCGCTCATCTGCTCCGAGCCGTCGGGAGAAATAACGATTGCGTAGAACTCGCATTCCTTGCCGCCGACCGCAATTTCATTATGCGGAACGGAGGAATCAAAATAAATGCAGTCGCCCTCGTTGAGAGTTTCGGTTCTGTCGCCGATTATCATTTTCAGCGTACCTCTTGTGACGATGTTGATCTCCTGACCGTCATGGCAAACGCAATGATAAGGCGGATTGAGAGCCTCCTCCGAATAGGGAATTACAACTCTGAAGGGCTCGGCAATCTTATTCTTGAAGAACGGAGCAAGGCGGTTATAAACAAAGCCCTCTCGCCTTGCAATCGGCATCCCCTCGCCCTTTCTCGTGAGCGTATATTCGGTAAGGCTCGGGCTGCTGCCCTCCATAATATCGGTAATCTCAACGCCGCAGACCTGAGCAAGCTTATAAATGAAAGTGAAGCTGAAATCTTTGCTGCCCGATTCATAATAGCAATATTCTTCTTCGCTCATGCCGATTTTCGCTGCCATTTCGGCCTGCGTCAAGCCCATATCGAGACGAAGGGCGATAATTCGACGGGCAACCTCCAAAATTTTGTTTTCAACGGAATTCTGACCAAAAGTTATCATTTTTTCTGCTCCTTTCTTCGCTTTGAGCAATAAAAAAAGTCTCAAAGCAAGATTCTTGCTTTGAGACGAGTAATTTTAACCCGCGGTACCACTCAAATTGCGCTTAATGCGCCACTCAACGGACTCCAACAAGCCCTACGCCTTAACGCAGCGTTTACGGAAGCTGTCTACTTGCCGTGAGGCTTTTGGAGCTTCTGCTCGGAAGGGATAGCCCTGAAACTGCTCTGCCGACGGCTCGCACCGAACGCCGCCTCTCTGAAGACTTTACAGCTCTGCTTTCTTCGTCATCGCTTTTCTGTGTTAAAGGATAACACCGTTTCTGTGTTTTGTCAACATTTTTTTGCAATTTTTTCAAAGAAAAAGGCTTGCATCGGAATCAAAGCCGACGCAAGCCACGAATTATCAGAATTTATTCTGAAGATTGAAAGCAACTATAACCTTTTCAAACAGGTCATTAACTCCCGTGCCGATCTTCTTGAGAATCTTAACGGCAAAATTGGTCTTGACATTCTGAGTCTGAACAGTTCCGAAATTTGCGGTAAGGAAGTTTGCTCTTGCTGTTGAGAAGTTATAAACATAGTTTACCGCTCCGGTATAAGCCGTCTTGATTTCGTTGATGTCGGTTGTGCCGAAAATATTCCAACGGATTGCATTCATAACGGCAGAACCCATATTGGAAGCCGCAAAGTTTGCAATCATTTCGTTGGTTGCATCAACTGCGGGCTTAACGCTGCTGTCCCAAACCTTCTTGACCTCTGCAACAAATTCGGGGCGGGTGCAAAGCTGATTGATGATAGTCGGCTTTTCAAGAACATCAAGCTTTCCGAAAATCGTGTTTCTGTACTGTCTGCCGAAGCAAACCGTGAACTCGGTGGGGTTGTTGTAATTGCAACCGAAACGGCCACCGTCATTGTTGCCGAAAGCAATGTCAAAATCCCAGACGGGGCCTGAATAGAGCTTATCGCCTGCGGGTTTATAGAAGTATGAGCTTGTCAGGCCGTAGTCCATATTGTCAGCCCACTCATTGAGAGCATAAACCTTTGCAAGAGACTCAAGATCGCAAAGGTCGGTGTAGCTCTCGCCCTTGCTGTTTTTGCCGTCAGCCGAGAAAACAGCGTCCTCAAATCTCTGATAGTAGTCGCTTATGTATTCCATCTGAGCCTGTGAAGCATATTCGGGGGATTTCATGATTAAAGGCTGGCTGCGTGAAGTAACGAAACCGCTGATTTCATCGGCATATCTGTTGCCCAGCTCCATCTCAAGGATATATCCGCCCGTGATGTCAACCTCGCCGTAATCTGCGGGAGCGGCGGGAATTTCAACCCACTTTTTGGTGTTTTCAAGCAGTCCCGAGAACCTTCCGAAAACGCCGCCTCTTGCGAGAGTATCCATATTGAATTCATCGTCGTTATAAACGATCTGGCAGATTTCTTCGTTGACATCGTCAAGGTTGTCAACATTAACACGCTTTTTATCGGCTTCGATTCTTGAAGTCAGAAGATATGCGCCCATATATTCGGAGTTGATATAAACATCAACGGGCATAAAGGTCGGGGTATAATCAAGACCCGCAAGGTCTGCCGCCATGAAAGCAGCGATGTTGCGGACAAGTGACTCATCGTCATAGTTTGCGATAAGACTCCACTTTTTGCTCTTGCCCATGCCGAAAAGAGCGGTCTTGTCGGCAAGCTTGATGTTATATGGCTTCTTTTCCATCTGCCATGTTGAGTTGCCTCTGCCCTTGATGTAATCAAGGTCGCCGCTGTATTCAAAGCCGTACTGTGAATTTACTATCGCAATCTTGCCGGCTTCTTTATTCTCTTTGTTTGCATGAACATAATCAAGCGAGCCTGATTCGGTTTCAATGAATACGGAAGCCGCATTTGACTCTGAAATAACCTTGACATTATACTGCTTATCGCCGCAGGCAACAACAGCATCCGTCTTGTCGTTAAGAACGGTTGTTTCTTTGCCGCTTTCAAGCTGAACGCCGTCAAGAGTTACATCTCCGCTTGCGGTGAAATTGATTTTGCAGAGTGCGGGGCTGATTGCCTTGGGCAGGAAGATGTAGTAAACGCCGTTAATCTCGTACCACTCCGTCTTAATCGCTGCGCTGCCCGAATCGATAACCGATTCAACCGAAAACTCGGTTATTCCGCTTTCATCTGCCGCAAAAGCGACAACCGAAAGACCGGAAAGAGCAAAAACAAGTGCCAGAAGAACTGAAATTACTTTTTTCATTATATAACCTCCGTTTTTCAACATTAACAATAATTTTATACTCAACAAGACAAAATGTAAAGTGATTTTTTGAAAATACAGGGAATTATCAATCGGATAGTTTAACGGTTTTGTCTGAATACATCAAAAAATCAGCTCTGTCAGCTTTGCCTGAATCGCTTGCTTGCGTTTCTCTGATTCCTCTCTGTTTTCTCCCTTGACCGAAAAATAGATTTTGAGCTTAGGCTCCGTTCCCGAGGGTCTGACGGCAAGCCATGAGCCGTCGTCAAAGACAAAGCGAAGCACATTTTCTTTCGGCAGGTCTCCGATTCCTTTTGAGTAATCCTCAACGGTTTCAACTCCGTCAATAAGCTCTGCTCCGCCGTTTCTCAGAGTTTCCATGGCAGAGCGGATTTTCTCCGCTCCCTCTCTGCCTTTCAGCACAAAGGTTTCAAGGCAGTCAAAGTAATATCCGAATTCGGAATAAATCCCGTTCAGCGCATCAACAAGGGTCATGCCTTGATTCTTATAATAAGCCGCCATTTCGGCAATGAGCATAGAGGCGGAAACCGCATCCTTATCCCTTGCGTGAGTGCCCGCAAGGTAGCCGTAGCTTTCTTCATAGCCGAAAATAAATGTATGCTCGCCGTTATCCTCCCAAAGACAGATTTTTTCGCCGATGTATTTGAATCCCGTCAGGGTCTGAACGGTTTCAACACCGTATTTTTCGGCGATTGCCGAGCCGAGACCGCTCGTTACGATCGTTTTAACCACCGCCGCATTTTTCGGCAGAGAATCTTTTTTGAATTTCAGAACAAAATCAACAAGCAATGCGCCCGTCTGATTGCCCGTGAGCAAAACATAACCGCCGTTGTGGCGAACGCCCACGCCGACTCTGTCGCAGTCGGGATCCGTTCCGATAACGATATCGGCATTTTCACGCTCCGCTTGAGAGAGCGCAAGGGTCAAAGCGTCCTTTTCTTCGGGATTCGGAGACCGAACGGTTGAAAAATCGCCGTCGGGCATTTCCTGCTCCCTGACCACCGAAACATTTTTATCGGCAAGTATTCTTGTGACGGGGATTCTGCCCGTTCCGTGGAGAGGAGTATATACAATTTTTAAATCGGATTTTTCGGAATAAACGCTTTGTTTTTTGACTTCGGAGAGGAAAGCGTTGAGAGTTTCTTCTCCGATTCTGACTAATTTTCCTTCTTTTTCTGCCGATTCAAGAGATTCGCACGGAATATTTCCGATATCATCAACCGCATTGACATATTTTATTACTTCATCGGCATATTTCGGAACAAGCTGACAGCCCTTTGAATCATAAACCTTATATCCGTTATATTCCTTGGGATTGTGGCTCGCAGTTATGACAATTCCCGCACAGCAGGAATGATATCTGACGGCAAACGAAAGCACGGGGGTCGGCATGAGAGAATCAAAAAGATAAACTTTAATTCCAGCCTTACAGAGAACACCTGCCGCCGCACGGGCAAAATCGGCTGAATTGTTTCTTGAATCATAGGCAACGGCAACCGACTTTTCACCCTTGACGGTGTTATTCAGATAATCGGCAAGCCCTTTTGTTGCCTTTGCAACCGTGTATCTGTTCATTCGGTTCGGGCCTGCGCCCATTATTCCTCTCAGCCCGCCCGTTCCGAATTCAAGATTTTTATAGAATCTGTCGTCAAGCTCCGCCTTGTCGGTGATGCTTTCAAGCTCATTTTTTGTCTGCTCGTCAAAGGTCAGCCAATATTCATAATCGGTCATTATTTCTCGCTCTCCTTAATCTCAAATCCGAGGGTTATTATTTCAAACGGAGAATATTCTATTCTGTCCGTTCTTCCGATTTCGTCTTCAAGCATGTTCAGAACAACAGCTTCACGCCCGAGGTCAACAACTCCCCTGCCTCCGTTCTGCTCGCTGAGTCTGACAACGATATATTTTCCGTTTTCCGAAAGCTTGACCGCCTGAAGCCAGAGCGGAGAGAAATCCGTCAGAGAACATTCAACATCGGTTTTTCTCAGAGGAACATTATATTCAAAAGCAATGCTGTTGATTTCAGCCGAAACCGCATCGCCCGAATGCGGATATATCATATAGCAAAAATCGTGGCTTCCCATGTCGGAGGTCGGGTCGGGTCTTATGGTCGCCCTGAGAAGCGAAAGAGCCATAACGCTGTCCTGAGCAGAAACGCCGTATTTGCCCGAATTAATCAGTGCAACGCCGCCGCCCTGCTCCGCCATGTCGCACCATTTATGGTGGCAGACCTCAAAGCGTGCCTGCTGCCAGCTTGTGTTGCGATGAGTTTCACGGCGGATAATGCCCGCCGAGGTGTCGCAAAGCAGTTCACGGCTGAGAACGTTACATCCGAATTCCGCCTTGACAAGCTTATGCTTTTCGTTCCAATCAACTATATTTTCAACTTCAATGCCTCTTGAACGGCGGAAAAAGCGGATAATCAGCTTCCACGAGCTTTTTTCTGTTGCAAGCGTTGCCGAAAACTCGGCGCATTCTCCGTCTGAACCGATAAATTCAAGCGGTTCTTTTATTGAAATTTCGCAGGGTCTGTCCTTATAATTCGGCAGAATATCCCATGCATCATAGTTGCCCGGCGTGTCGTGATACATTTTCAGCTTGTTAAAATCGCCCTTGACCCATTCACGGCAAAGCTCTTTATCAAAAAGCGAAGCAAAGCTGCCGTCGGGCATAAGTTCGGCGGAATAAAACGGCGTTTCAACATGATTATCGCTGACGGTCAGCCAATCCGAGCCGCTTTCACGCTCAATTGAAGCCTTTGAAAGCGCCTTTGCAATCGGCATTGCAAAATAACCCTTTTCGCCCAAACGAACCGAGCCTCCGTTTTCATCGGGAACAAAGGTTATATTCTTTCTCGCAAAATTGAGAGTGTTGAAATAATCCTTTTCTCCGCCGATAAGCTCCGAAAGCTCCTTTTCCATCTGCTCATAATCGGCAATTGCGTCACGGTAAACAGGGGTAATGTGACTGCCGGGCAGGATATCGTGAAACTGATTTATCATCAGCTTTTTATATAAATTTCTGAGCCTTTCGGCAGGATAATCGCCGCCTTTTTTCATTTTCAGAACGCTTATCAGTTCTGCGTCTCTGAGCATGAATTCAAGAGTGCGGTTATACTGCTTGAGCTTTGATTTTGTCGTGAATGTGCCCCTGTGCATCTCAAGATACAGCTCGCCGTCCCAGACAGAAAGCTTATCGTTGCCGTCAAAGTTCTTTTTCAGAAATTCTTTGGCGGTCGTGTGCTCCGTTTCGGGCATAACCGAAAGCTTTTCAAAGCGTCTCATCATTTCAAGCATTTCTTCCGTCGCTCCGCTGCCGCCGTCGCCGTAGCCGAACATCTGCAAGGTCTGACCGCCCGTGTTTTTATCCTGATAAGCCTCCCAATTGCCCTGAATCTGGCTCGGCATATTCCATGCGATAAAGTGAGTCGGCGGAACGCAGGCGTAAACCTCCGTGCCGTCAATTCCTCTCCAGATAAAGTTATTGTGGGGGAATCTGTTGGTATCGTTCCATGTTGACATTTTGTTGGAAACGAAATATTTAACTCCGCTCTTTTTCAGAATCTGAGGCAGAATCCAACTGTTGCCGAAAACATCGGGCAGCCAGCAGTTTTCAACGGTCATGCCGAACTTTTCTCTGTAGTAGCTCTGACCGTAAAGGCATTGACGGATAAGGCTCTCGCAGGAGGGAACGTTGCAATCGGGCTCGATATACATTGCGCCCGCAGGCTCAAATCTTCCCTCTGCAATTCTCTTTTTAAGCTCTTCAAATACCTCGGGATAGTATTTTTCAACCGTTTCATAGGTATAAGCCTGCGTGTGAGCATATCTGAATTCGGGGTATTTATCCATGAGCCGAAGCTGAATCAGAACCGTTCTGAGATTTTTCTGAACGGCATGAATTCTGCGCCAATAATAAGCGATGTCAAGATGAGAATAAGCAACAAGCGCAACGCTTCCGCTGCCTTTATAGTCTTTATTGGAAAATATGTTTTTGTCAATATAATCAGCCGCCGCTCTGACGCCGTCGGTTTCAAAGCAGTCAAAATCAATCAGGTTAAGAGCGCAGTCAAGCTCACGGATAACAAGAGCGGAAAAATCCTCGTTGAACATTCCGCTCTGAGCGGCGTCAAGGAGCAGTTCAATATCATAAACAAGCGACTGAACCGCCTTATCCACAACGGCAATATAACCGCCCTCGAAAATCTGCCTGCATCCTCTCACGCTCAGGCTCTCGGGGTTTCGCTCGTCATCGGGCTTTGAGCGGTTGTAGCCGACTATTTCAAAATGAAGCTTTCTTCCGCTGACATAATCCGAAAGATTGAGCCGCTCACGGTTAGGATCGATTCCGCCGACATAAACGCCGTTGACCTTTACTATCATTTCAGCCGCTGTTCTGAGCGCAAAGCAATATTCCTTGCCCTCAAGGCGTTCGGGCAGTTCATAATCCGCTTCGATAAATGCCGTGCCATCGGGAGTAAAATACATATCTCCCTTTTTCAGCTCTCTCGGCTCATCATCATAGAATTCAAAATTCATTTCGGAAACCTGACGGGCTTCCCGAATTCTGAAATCGGTTATCTCGTTTTTTTCGCTGTAAATATGCCTTTTGAGCCAGCCGAAGCGCAGATTTATCCACTCCTCGGGTCTCATGCTTCTTCTTTCAACCTTTATGTGTGCCATAATTCAACCTCATACATCCTGAAAATAGGGCTTTTTTCTGATTCCGATAACCTTGACGCTCTCACCGAGATCTTTTTCTATCCGATGTTCAATCCAGGAAAGACAGCGGTCAAGAATCAGGCATTTTGAACATTCGCCCTGCAAAAGCACGGTTATTTCGTCGCCCTCACGCTTGACAAAGGTTATTTCTCCTCCGTCGCCCTGAAGCCGTTCACGGATATAACCGTTGATGTATTCTTCCATTTGTTTATCCTCCGAGGCAATATTTAATTAAAGTATAGCATTCCGAAAACGCCGTATCAACACTAAAACGCAAAAAAATGACAAAAAATATTAATTTATGCTGTTAAAAGCAGCAATTATGTGATAGAATTAAATCAAACCAATAACGGAGTGATAGAAATGTTTGTTGTCACGAGCAATCAGATGTATCAGGCTGAATGCAATGCGGTTAAAAGGGGTATTTCGTTCCCTCAACTCATGGAAAACGCAGGGCAGGCATGCGCAAAAATAATAAAAAATCAATTCAAGATAAGCAGGGAGAATCCCAAAAAGATTCTTATTATCTGCGGAAAGGGCAAAAACGGCGGCGACGGCTTTGTTATCGCACGAAAAATGTGGGAATACGGCTGTAACGTTACCGTCATGCTCGCCTGCGGCGAACCGAAAGCAAAGGACGCAATCGATATGTTCTCGCTCGTTGAAACCGCAGGAATCGACATCGTTCGCTATGACAATAATCTTTATCTGTTAAAGCCGCTTATCGACGGAGCTGACATAATCGTTGAAGCGGTTTTCGGAACGGGCTTTTCGGGCAAGCTCAGCGACTCCCTGAGCGCATTGGCTCAGACGGTGAATTTTTCAAAGGCTCCGCTTGTTTCAATAGATGTTCCCGCAGGCGTTGACTGCGACAGCGCATCGGCTCAAGGGACGGTTTTCAAGGCGGATATGACCATCGCCGTTTCAGCATATAAACCCGTTCATATTATGAAGCCCTGCTGTTCCTATTGTGGAAAAACCGTCGTTGCGGATATCGGCATAACCGACGGAGATTTCGGAAATCTTGACAGCGTTGCCTGCTTCACTCTCGGAGCGGGCGATATAAAGAAAATGCTCCCGAAGCGCAAGCCCGTTTCAAACAAAGGCACCTACGGTCACGCTCTCTGCGTTTGCGGAAGCGTCAGAATGCCCGGAGCGGCTTGCCTTGCAGTCGGCGGTGCGCTCAGAAGCGGAGCGGGTCTTGTTACTGCGGCGTTTCCTCAGAGCGCATACCCCGCAATCGCATCAAAGCTTACCGAGCCTTTGCTTCTGCCGCTTGAAACGAATTTTGAGGGCACTTTTGCTTTTTCGGCAACGGGAGATATCCTCAGAGCCGCAGAAAGAGCAAGCTCGGTTTTGATTGGCTGCGGAATGGGCTTCAATAAAGACACAACAAGAATTGTCACAAATCTCGTTAAAGAGCTGAAAATTCCGATGATAATCGACGCTGACGGAATAAATGCGCTGAGCACAAATATAGATGTATTGAAAGAAGCTCAGGCGCCCGTCATCATAACGCCCCATCCGGGCGAAATGAGCCGCATATGCGGCAAAAGCGTTGCGGAAATCGTTACAAATCCGATTTCTGTTGCTTATGAATTTGCGGCTGAATACGGCGTTACGGTTGTTCTCAAAACCGCCAACACCGTTGTCTGCGGAGGCAAACCTGCACGGATTTATGTTAATTCAACCGGCAATGCAGGGCTTGCAAGGGGCGGAAGCGGCGATCTGCTCGCAGGCATGACGGTTTCGCTTGTCGCTCAGGGAATGCCTGCGTTTGATGCGGCGGTCTGCTCGGTTTTTCTCCACGGCATGAGTGCCGACGAGGTTGCCGGAAAAACCTCGATGAGAGGAATGCTCCCGAGCGATGTCCTTAATAACCTGCCTGAGCTTTTTTCAAAATTTGAATAGCAGGTGATTTTTTGAAAAGAGCTTTTTCGGTTTTTGCCGCATTGCTTCTCTTGCTTGCGGCAGGATGTGAAAAGAAAAGCATTTCAAAAGACGCTCCCCCGCCCGTTCCTGCCTCGTTCACGGCGAACATCAAGGCGGTCTACGGCGACACGGAAATGACGGCGTTATTCACTCAAAAAAGCGCCGACAGCTTTGAAATTCAAATGCTCTCCCCCGAAATTCTGAAACCACTCGCCCTTTCCTACGCTTCGGATATCTGCACGGTAACATATGACGGGCTGAAATTTGAAACGGATCTGACAAGATTCCCGCAAACCGCTTTCGGCGCTCTGCTCACTCAATCTCTAACGGACACGGCGCAGGGAATCGATGTTCAAAAGACCTATGCCGACGGTATCTGGACCTACACGGGTACGGGCGAAAGAGGAGTTTTCGTTTTAACTCAGGACGCTGAAACGGGAGCATGGCTCGGGCTTGAAATCGAGGGTGCGCCCCTGCATGTTGAATTTTCGGATTTCGTTATTAATTAAAGCAATAAACAATTGAAGATAAAGGATGATTAAAATGGTTTATTCTCGCTGCTTCCCCGCATGGGGACCCTACGGCAAGAAATATATGGGAATATCCCGCATTGCCGAGCACGAATTTGCAAAAGGAGTTCGGTTTGACCTGACCGTTGCCCCCGCAATATTCGGCGGCGACATCAAAGTGCCGAACGCCACCCTTCCATCGGGTTGCCATCCGTGGAGATGCAGCCCCGACTATTCGATTTTTACATACAGGCACGACCTTGAATGGAAAGACAAGGTTTACGCCGAGGTTTCCTATGTCCGCCTGACTGATGAAAGCACGCTTATCCGCACGGAAATAGTCAATAATTCCGAACTGATTCAAAACTGCGTTATCAATTTCTTCGAGTCAATCGAATATCCCTCTCCGGATTATTGCAGACTTTCTTTGCCCGAAAAATGCGCTTTCAAAAAAGCTGTTGAATATGACAGCTACGATTATGCGGTTAAAAGGCCGTGGGATGAGCAAAATGCCGACGGCTTCAAAAAAGGCGAATTTGCGGATAACCGCTTTGTCGGCGGCTTCGGCTTGGGCGACAGAGCGGGAAAATGGCATATGCCTCACCGCTATCTTCCGCCCTTCGGCTCGGAAAAGGGCGACAGCCTTTCGCTCACGCTCCGTTGCGATAACAGCTTTGAAAACGCCGTTCTCGCAGTCAGATACAGAACCTCCGACATAAACTATGAGCAGGGAAAAATGGTTGGCGTAAATTACATTCCGAGCGAAAAAAGCTCCGCCTTTCTTCTTAACGGCGAAAAAACGGTTTTTGCTCCGACAGACGAGCTTTCAACGGTTTTTATTCCTCTCGGCAAAGTTGAGAAAGGAGATTTTAAAATTTCTCTTGAAGCTCTCGGCACGGGCGGAATTGAGTTTGACTTTTTCTGCATTTGCGAAAAGAACGACGCTTCCGAAATTATTACAGAAACGGCAAAATACGGTTATGTTCCCGAATTTTCGGCAGAAGCTCAGCCCGACGGAGGATATAAAACCGTTTGCAAATATCCCTGCGTTGACGGAGACTTTATTCTTCGCACCTTTAACGGCAACACCCGTCTGCGTGAAATCGCAACAGGTGCGCTTGAGGACTGCATGACGGCGAGGCTCTCAAACTCCGACCCGACCTTTGACGATGTCACGGAAAGTTTTACGGGTTCATTCTCTCGCAAGCACAGCGATGACGGATTTTTCAATAATGCAATAATTCATACGATTTTTGTTGAGCCTCACGGCAGACATATTGAATACGCCGTTATATCAAAGGGCGAAACCGAATATAAATCAGCCGTGGAATATGAAAAGATTTATAATTCACGCCTTGAAGAAGCCGCTCCCGTTTCACTCAATCGGGACGGCAAGAAATACGAGCAAAGCTATGATATCCTTAAAGCCACGGTTATGACAAACGCCGTATATCCGATTTATAAGCACGGCGAATACATTATCCACCACACGCCCGGCAAGCGTTGGGACTGCCTTTACACATGGGATTCGGGCTTTATCGGGCTTGGTATGCTCGATTATTCGGAGCGTTTCGCCGAATACAGCCTTGACACCTATCTGAGCGATGAAAGCAACCCTGACTATGCGTTTCTTCACCACGGTTCGCCCGTTCCCGTTCAGATGTATCTCTATCTTGAAATGCTCAAACGAAGCAACGATAAATCAAAGCTTCTTGCAATGTATCCGAGAGCAAAGCTTTATTATGATTTTCTTGCGGGCAAGGTCAGAGGCTCCACAACCGCAAAGCTCAAAAGCGGGCTGACCACAACCTATGACTATTTCTATTCAACAAGCGGTATGGACGATTATCCCGCTCAGGTGGCGATGATGGACAGAAACATCCGTGACACCACCGCTCCCGTTATTTCAACCTCACAGCTTATCAGATGCGGCAAAATTCTGCGAATGGCGGCATCAAAGCTCGGCAAGGCTGACGACGCCTCGGAATACACCGCCGACATTGAAAGGCTGACAAACGCCCTGACCGAATACTCATGGGACGAAAAGAGCGGATATTTCAGCTATGTTCTTCACGATAAGGACTATAATCCCAC
>JAEDKI010000189.1 GCA_016295895.1 Clostridiaceae bacterium
TTTGCCGTTGAATTCAAGGCAAAAATACATAAAAAACGACGCAATCGGAGTATCAATTATACTTGGTATCCGTCAAACAATTTAGTCATTGTTTACAAAAACAAAACATCGTTTTTGACAGATTGGATAGCCTATGTGCCCCCAATGTGCCCCCAAAAACGGCTGAAATCCGCTATAAATAAGGAAAGAACCTCTTTCTCCAAAACCGCGTGCCGAGGGGTGCGGGTGTCCGGTAGACACATCTAAACACCACAGGTGTTTAGAAAGCACCGACCGAGCCGTCAGGCGAGACCAAGTCCTTCTGCCCCTGCCAAAGCAAAAACGGTTGCCGTTCGGCAGCCGTTTTGCGTTTACGATATCTTTAGAAGGACTTGAAGGAGCAAGGCGGCAAAAAAATAAAGCCAATATGACTGTCGGAAACCGACCAAAAAACCTGCCCCCGTTTCGGGAAGCAGGTTTTATTTGTATCAGGGTTCTATTGTCAGCGACGGAAGAATGCCGAACAAGCCTTTAAAGAATGCGATTAACTTCACGAAGAAGCCGTTATTGCAGGTTATCCGTCCTCCGTCTTTCACAAGGTCATTGCCTTCTCCGTCTTTCTGAACGACCCCGTTTTCGTTTACGACTTTTACCGTGTAGGTTACATCCGATTTTATGTTGCCGATTTGAGCAACAACCTCGGTATTGCTGCCTTTGTACATTGCGTTATCGGTGAAAAGAACAAGATAATATCCCTCGGGAACGCCCGTTGCGGTTGCTTTGACGGTTACATTTGTTTTGTAGTCAACCTTCCTTGGTGATGCAACATTAATAACAGCATCTCTGCATGGATTTCCGTTATAAAAGTCCGCAACGCTGCCGCAAACATCGCAATAACCGTCTTTGTCGCTGTCGGTGTGTCCCTTTGCGTCGCCCGTGATGTAATGCGCTCTCATGACTTCCATTCCGCAGTCTGAACAGTATGTTACCATATCATAACCGCCGTCTTCCGTGCAGCTTGCGGATATTTCGTTTTCCTTAACAGGCTTCATAAGCGTATGACCTTTTGCGGGTTCGGTAATGTGCTCTCTGCTTATTTCTGTGTGGCATTTCTCACAGTAAACAACGCTGTCATAGCTTCCTCCGGAAATGCAGGTGGCGGAAACTTCATTTTCACGAATCGGCTGAGCGTTCGTATGACCTTTTGCAGGCTCGGTGACAATAAACTCTCTGCTTACTTCTTCATTGCATTTTTTGCAATAAACCACGCTGTCATAACCGCCGTCGGAGGTGCAGGTGGCAGACACCGCATTTTCAATAACGGGCGAAGCATTTTCATGACCGGGATTTGGATAATAAACGGAATAACTGTTTCCGCATTTGGGGCAGACGTGTTTTTCAACATCGCCTTTTGTGCATGAGGTTGACGGAATGAGTTCGACATCAAATTCGCATTTTTCAACTGCAAGAATTTCTCTGTCCGCATTTCTTATTGTGTGGGTTCCGTCGTTGTTGTAAGAAATTGTTGTGATATCATTTATATCCGATTTGAGCTGTCGGAGCCTTAAAGCGGGAACAATTCCGCTGACGCAGATGGCTCCGGTGATATAGGAAACCCGAGCAGAATAATCAACCGAGCAAGTTACATCGGAACGAATTCCGGGTGTACGCAAATGCCAGGGTGAAAATCCGTTATAATTCTTTTCGGGATTATTGAATACATATAATCCCTGCGCTTTTGCATAGTCGGAGCCTTTGAACAGTCTTTGAGAATCAATGCTTTGCATATTTTCAACAAAGCCGTAATTCTTGTTGACAACATCGGTATATGAAAGAAGAAAGATATTGTCATTTGTGGAGGAACTGTTGAGTTTTTCATATCCGGGGTTTTCGGTAAGGGTGTCAAAGCAGTCATTGTTCAGCTCGGTTGAAATTATGTTTTCTTTGTTTTCCTCCGAAAAAGCGGTGTTATAGAAATCGTTATTCAGCCATTGGCGGATGTCGCTGTTTGAATAATCGCTCACAAAATATGTCTGTTCCTCATCGCCGAAGTATGAATATGTCCGATCCTCTATTGAAGAATCTTTGATACAATAGTTGTTGTAGGGCTGGGCATCGAGAATAATATCCGCCATTATCAGGCCGGAGGATTCATCGAGAATATGCCATTTTACGGGCTCGAATTTAAACCAGTATACCGTATTTATTTCGTATCCGTTATTTATCTGGTATGTGTATTCCGAGCTGTTATTATAGGCTGTGGAACAAGGTCTGTATTTATCAAAGGTTACGGCTCTGTATTTGTTTCCGTCATAAACAACATCCTTATAATACATATAATCGGAGGGCTTCATTTGACCGTCAGAGGTTTTTCCGCTTCCCGAAAAATAACGGTATGAAATCCAATTGCTCTCCACGCTGTCAAGAGCGGCAATAAGAGTTTCGTCTTTGACTTCGCTCTGAGGATATGTGCCGTACCAGATATAATCGCCCAAATAGTTAGCGCTTGCAGATGATTTGACGGAAAATCCGTCAAGAAAATCGGCTGACCCGCCTGCAACGGAGCAGACAAGCATTATTGAGCATAACGCCAACGCAACCAATGCCTTGAAAAGCTTTCTCATAACACAACCTCCCGGATGATTTGTTGATTTTATTTTATCACATAATCCGATATTTTTCAATATTAACATTTTGAAAAAAAGGCTTGAAATAAGCACAATTCCTTCGTAGGGAACGCTGTCCTCAGCGTTCCGGGAGTGGCTTCCCTTTGAGGGTGCGGGTTGCCTGTGGCAACCTCTGAGCGTAAGCTCAGAAGCACCGACCGAGGCGGAAGCCGAGAAAGCTGGCGCATAGCGCCTGAGGGAGTAAAAAGCTCGTCAAATTCCGGTTTCTAAAAATTTATGACACCTCATCCGTCACTTCGTGACACCTTCTCCTCAAGGAGAAGGCAAGCCCCCGCCATTCCTTAAAAACCGTTATTTCTGCTTTTTAGACGATGTGGGCATCGTCCGCTGCAAATTCAAAAATAAAAACGCAAGCCTCCCCGGAGGATGACTTGCGTTTTATTAATAGGCTGATTCTTAATTAAAATACATTTTTGATTGTCTGCACGGTGATTCTGCCGATGCCGAACAGATTTTTGAAGAAGCTTGCAAGCTTTTGGAA
>JAEDKI010000190.1 GCA_016295895.1 Clostridiaceae bacterium
AGAAAACCGAAGTCAACAAAAATCAAAGCCGAGAAAACGAGAAGAATGGGGATTGAAATAAGAATGAAGGGCTTGAATTTGCCGAGCTTGCCGTTTGTGCTTTCAATCCTGTTGCCTATGATGGGGTCAAAGATTGCGGACACAATCTTTGCCACAAGAATAATGACGCCGACTGCCGCAATATCTGCGCCGAGAATTGAACCGTAAAACTCCGCCTGATAAGAGTTCAGCAGACCTACGATTGCCTGAAAGCCGAAAAGCCCTAATGAATAGGCAAGGATTTCTTTGATGCTCATGTATTTTTTCATATGCTTTCCTCCCTTTGAATGCCGCACATGTTTTCAACCCGAATTCCGACAGGATAACGACCTGATTTTTTAATTTTATCACACATGAATATGTATATCAACAATAAATTGGGGGTATCGGGAAAAAGTTGCAAAATAAACAGTTTGGAAGGGTTGTTTTTCTGCGCTGTTTATGGTATAATAAATTTGATATACGAATGGCGTTTTATTACGCAACGGTTTTATTCCGTGCATTCGACAGTCAAATTATCTTTTTTATGAAGGAGTGCTTCAAAATGACAAAGTATGTTTGCCCCTGCGGCTATGTTTATGATCCCGAAGTCGGCGATCCCGATAACGGCATCGCTCCCGGCACACCCTGGGAAGAAGTTCCCGAGGATTTTGTATGCCCCGTTTGCGGTCTCGGCAAGGATATGTTTGAGGCTGAATAATTAATGATTGAAAAGCCCGACAGCAAACGAAACCTTAAATTTTCGCCGCTGTCGGGCTTTTTGCAATTTGTTTAAAGGAGTGATACCGTGGCAAAATTTGAAGCGAGGCTTTCGGGAAACTTTGACGATATGCTCAGAATCATCAATGACGCCGTTATGGACGGCAGTTCAACCGCAAGCCTTGAGGATTCAAGCGATTTCTGCGTCGGCGGTTCAAGATGCGCCGTCAGAATCTACGAAAGATTCAGCTACACGGGCAGTAACCGTGTGAGCCTGAGCGTTACTCTTTTTCAGGCTGACGGATTCCTTTTTGTTTCGGCAATCGCTTCGGGTGGAAGCCAGGCGGTTCTGTTCAAAATAAACACTTTCGGAGAAGAAGCGTTTCTCAACACGCTTTCGGCAGAGCTGAAAAGATATATTATCTGACACACAAACTCAAAAAAGCAAAACAGATTACGGATTGATTTCACCCGTAATCTGTTTTTTAATTTAATATCTTTTAACTTTCATAAGTCTTGCGGAATTCATAACGCAGAGTATCATTGTTCCGACATCTGCGAAAATTGCCGACCACATCGGCGCAATTCCCGCAATTCCGAGAGCGATAACGATAAACTTTACAATTATTGCAAAAGCAATGTTGGATTTCAGAATTTTCATTGTCCTCTTGCTCTGATAAATCGTATCGGAAAGCCTTGAAAGGTCTGAATTCGTGAGAATAACATCCGCCGCTTCGCCCGCCGCCTGAGTTCCGAGACCCATTGCAACGCCGACATCCGAGGCGGCAAGAACGGGAGCGTCGTTGATTCCGTCGCCGACATAGACAACGCCCTTTGAGCCCTTCTTGATTTCTTCAAATTCCGAAAGCTTTTCATCGGGCAAAAGACCGCTTTTATATTCGTCAACGCCGCACTGCTCGCAGATCTTTTTTGCCTGCTCTGCGCTGTCGCCCGTCAGAATGACGGTTTTGGTTATGCCGAGCCTGCGGAGCTTTCTGACGGTTTCGGGTGCAGTATTCCTGACCTCGCCGTCAATCTCAATTGCTCCGACCGCCTTTCCGTTAAGCGCAACATAAACGGGGGCTTTCGGCAGAGAAGAAATATCAATTTCTCTGACGGTCATAAGGCGTTCGCCGCCGCAAAGTATGCTGCCCTCGGGAGCCTGTGCGCCCGTGCCGCCGCCCGCAATCTCGGTAAACCCGTCAACACCCGAAATATCGGTTTCTCCGTTTTCGGCAACAATCGCCTTTGCAATCGGATGAGTTGAATAATATTCGCATTTTGCCGCAAGAGAAATAACATCTTCTCTTGTATAATTCTCGCAGGCATAAATCTCGCCGACCCTCAATTCGCCCGTTGTCAGCGTTCCCGTTTTGTCAAAAACAACGGTATCCGCCTTTGCAAGAGCCTCAATGTATCGGCTTCCTTTGATTATCATTCCGTTTTTAGCCGCCGCTCCCATTGATGAGAAGAACGCAAGCGGAGCGGAAAGCACAACTGCGCAAGGACATGAAGCAACAAGCAAAATCAGGCTTCTGTAAATCCAGCTTCTCCATTCCCCCGTTACCAGCGACGGAACAACCGCTATAAGAACCGCCGCCGCAATAATCGCCGGGGTATAATATTTCGCAAAGGTTGCAACCGCTCTCTGAGCCTCGCCTTTTTTTCGGGCAGCCTGCTCAACCATTTCAACGATTCTTGCCGCAGACGACTGCGCTCTTTCGGCGCTTGCCTTGATTTTTACGGTTACGCTTCCGTTTATCATTCCGCTTCGGAGAAGCGAACCCTCTCCGAAATGAACAGGCAGACTTTCGCCCGTCAGAGCAGAAGCGTCGGCTTCTCCCTCTCCGTCAACAACAACGCCGTCAACAGGCACGGTTTCGTGAGGCAGAACCGCAACGGTATCTCCGACTTTTATATCTTCAGCATCAACCTTTTTCAGCGTTCCGTCAGGCAAAACAAGATTCGCCGTGTCGCTGACTATCCCGAAGATTGCTTCAATCGATTTTCTGCTTCTGTCGCTTGCAAAATCCTCCATAAGCTCGCCAATTCTGAAAAGCACGGAAACAACCGCCGCTTCAAAGTATTCGCCGAGCAGAAACGCCGCAATAACGGCAATAACAAGCAGAATCGACTCGTCTATTCTTAATTTTGAGATTGATTTAACCGCATTAATAAAAACAGGCATGCCGCTTATCAGAATTACGGCAGTCAGAATGATATTTCTGACCGTTGAGCCGAAAAACGGCAAAAATGAAATTCCGATTGCTGCGGCGCAAAGCACGGTAATGATTATAGGCAAAGCCTTGTTTTCATCTTTTTCATGTTCATGGCAATGATCACAGCCGCAGGTTTCGATTTCGGGATGTGCGTGCTCATGTTCATGTTCATG
>JAEDKI010000191.1 GCA_016295895.1 Clostridiaceae bacterium
AAACAGCAATGCTGTGCGCTCTGCGGAGCATTACTCGGCGAGCCTGTTGAGATTGCCCCCCATGACCATAACCCCGGCGAATGGAAAACCGTTCTTGCTCCCGATTGTGAGCGTGAGGGCGAAAAGGTCAAATCCTGCACCGTTTGCGGCGGCGCAATAGAAACGCAAGCTATTCCCGCTCTCGGCCACACGGACGGCGTTTGGGTAACGGCTGTTGAGCCGACCTGCGTTACCGAGGGTCAGCAGATAAATGTTTGCACCCGTTGCGGAAAGACAATTGAGAGCGAACCGATTGAAGCTCTCGGCCACACGGACGGCGTTTGGGTAACGGCTGTTGAGCCGACCTGCGTTACCGAGGGTCAGCAGATTAAGAACTGCACCCGTTGCGGAGAGACAGTCGAGAGCGAACCGATTGAAGCTCTCGGCCACACTCCGGGTCTTGAAAGAACCTGCGTGACCGATCAGTCGTGCGTAGTCTGCGGAGTGATTCTGGCTTATGCTGACGGCGTTAGTCATGTCTGGAGCGAATGGTCAACCTCCAAATCGGCAGGCTTCTTCACCGAGGAAGAGCAGGTCAGAAGATGCTCTGCCTGCGGCGAAGAGGAATACAGATTTGTTAAAGGCACGGCAGGCTGTCACAAATATTTCCCGCATTCGGATGACGGAGAAAACTGCGAATCCTGCGATGTTCTCGGCAGAGTTAACAGCTTTTTCCGCAATGTTACAAAAACCTTTGTATATCTCGTTTTCGGAAATGCTGTTGTCAATGTCCTTTTCCCGACATTGGCTTTGCACTTCCACGAGTGGTTTGATATTCATTAATCATACAAAAAAGCCCTCGGCAGATATTTGCCGAGGGCTTGCTGCTTTTTGCCAAATAAAAACGGCTGCCGCCCGATTAAGGGAAGCAGCCGACTTTTCAGCCAATTTTCTTTGCGAATAATCAGTCGTCGCAATCGTCGCAACCGCAGTCGCAGTCATCGATTTCAAATTCGAGAACCTCGTTGCAGTTGGGGCAGTTAACGCTGCCTTCTTCGAGAATGCTTCTGTCAATGCAGATTACCTCGCCGCAATTGGGGCACTCAACATCATAATATTCGTCGTCATCGTCGCAGCAGTCGTCACAGCAGCAGTCATCATCGTCGAAATCCTCATAAACGAAGCTTTCAAGCTCGTCAAGATCCTCGTCAACTGCGTCAAGCTGATCTGCAAGCATATCAATCTGATCCTGAGAATCCTCAAGCTCTTCTGCAAGGCAGTCGAGAGCGTCCATCATCGCATTGATGACTTTGGTTTCGGGCTTCTCGGGGTCAAGTGAAAGACCGGCTGCAAGACCTTTGAGATAGGCAACCTTTTTTTCGATTAAGCTCATTTCTTTGTCCTCCGTTAAATGATTTTATGCACGGCTGAGATATTCGCCGGTGCGGGTGTCAACAACGATCATTTCGCCTTCGTTAATGAACAGGGGAACCTTAACCTCTGCGCCGGTTTCAAGGGTTGCGGGCTTGGTTGCGTTGGTGGCGGTGTTGCCTGCAAAGCCGGGGTCGGTCTTTGTTACTTCAAGAGTAACGGTTGTGGGAGGCTCAACGCCGAAAACGCTGCCCTTATAAGAAAGAACACGGCAGGTTTCGTTTTCTTTAACGAACTTGAAGTTGTCGGGCAGGGTGTCCTTACCGATGGGAACCATGTCATAGGTTTCGGGATCCATGAAATAATAAAGATCGCCGTCAACATATGAATATTCCATTTCCTTGCGCTCAATGTAAGCGGTGGGGAACTTCTCGGTGGGGTTGAAAGTGCGCTCAACAACTGCGCCGCCGATTACGTTTCTGATTTTTGTTCTGACAAAAGCGGCACCTTTGCCGGGCTTAACATGCTGGAACTCGATGATCTGATAAACCTGACCATCCATTTCAAAGGTTATACCGTTTCTGAAATCGCCTGCTGATACCATAAAAATATTACTCCTTATAATGTTTATATGTTTTCACAGATATTTTATACTATTCATGCCGATTTTTCAAGTGTTTTTTCAAATAAACATGAAGCTTTAAAGAATTATGAGATTTTTTGGGCTTTTTGTGAGGTTTTCACAGCCGTTTTCGGTAATATAAGCCATGTCTTCGATGCGAACGCCGAATTCCGAAGGGATATAAATTCCCGGCTCAACCGTCACAACATCGCCGATTCCGAGAATCTGAGAGCTTTTCGGAGAAAGTCTCGGCTCCTCATGGATTTCAATGCCCACTCCGTGACCCGTGCCGTGGCCGAAATATTTCCCGAAGCCTGCATTTTCAATAACATTTCTTGCCGCCGCATCGGCAAAGCGGCATTCAACGCCCGCTCTGAGAACGCCGAGGCATTTTTTCTGAGCGGTCAGAACGGTTTCATAAACCTCAGCCTGCTTTGAACTGACCTCGCCGACGGCAACGGTGCGGGTCATGTCGCTGTGATAACCGTTAACCACCGCTCCGAAATCCATCGTCACGAAATCGCCCTTTTCGATTTTCTTTTCGCCCGGAACGCCGTGGGGCATGGACGAATTCTTTCCGCTGACGGCGATAGTCTCAAACGAAACGCATTCCGCTCCGTTTTTCAGCATGAAAAAGTCAAGCGCAAGCGCAATTTCACGCTCGGTTACGCCCTCACTGATAACTCCGAGAATGTGGTCGAACGCCTTTTCGGCTATTGCCTGAGCCTTGAGAATAAGCTGCTTTTCGCTTTCGTTTTTTGAGCGGCGCAGAGAGGTCAACGCTTCGTCTGCGGCTTCGGCGGCACATTCGCAGGGGAGCGTTTTTTCAATTGTTTTGAATTCAGCAACGCTGAGCCGCCGTGCCTCGGTGAAAATCTTGGAAATTCCGAGTTTTTTGATATATTCGGGAAGCTGATTTGAAAAAGAGGTCAGCAGAGCAATCTCCGAGCACCCCGACGCTTCACGCTGAGCCGCTTCAATATATCGGCTGTCGGTCAGAAAGACAGACTCGTTTTTTGTGACGAGCAGGTAACCGTCGCTTGAAGCAAAGCCCGTCAGATAACGGCGGTTTTCGGGCGATGTGACTAAATATGCCTGAGAGCCTTCAAGCGTTGATTGAAGTTTTTTGATGTTCATAATTTAAT
>JAEDKI010000192.1 GCA_016295895.1 Clostridiaceae bacterium
TTTTATTTATGCCTTGTCAATAATTCTTTTCGCCTTTATTCGACACAAAAAAGGCAATTTTGTAACTGTTCAAGCAGAAATTTATACATTGTCGAGACTGTATGAATAGAAATCCAGCGGAAACCAATTCAAGGCAAAAGACGGCAGGCTGAATCTCTGCTCCGAGACAAGACCCGTCAAAAATCTGACTGCATCTCCGTGCGAAAGCTCAATATCGGGCTTGCCGTCGGTTTCGGTGACGGAAACCTCGCTTCCGCTGACGGAAACAATCAGATTTTCGTCTCTTTTACAGCCGTGAATGAGCAGTTTAATACTGCCGGGGCAGAGCTTCATTCTCTGCGCCTTGACGGCAAGAAACGCCTCAATGAATCTGCCGTAATTGAGTATATTCAGCTTTTCAACGTTGCAAAGCGACATTCCGTCGCAGATTTTTGCCATGTAGTCGCAAGCCTGCGTGTCAAACTGCGGCAGAGTGAAAGAAACGCTGTCTTTGCCGATAACATCCATTGCGCACATGATAATGCCGAGCAAATCCCCCGTATTCCGAGCCTTGATTTCAAGCACACTGCCGGATTTATGAGCAACGAAATAGCCTTTGAATTCTTCGCCCTCAAAAGCGGCATAAGGAATGCTGCTCCAGCTTCTGATTATATCAATATAGTTCTTTTCGCTTCTGAGCGGATGGAACGGCAGGGATTCGTTGAGAGCCTTGATTTTATTGATAATCTCCCCGTCCCGCTCCGTAACCTCACGGGCGGTAAAGGGCGATTTTGCGTCTGCGCCGAGGATTCGGCGGATATTGCCCGTATTTATCCTGAAATTGCAGGCACAGCCCGCAGGCTCATAGCCGAAAAATCCGTATCTCTGCCTTTGACCGTCGAGCAGAGAATAATCGAAATTCTCTTTTTTCATTATATCAAGAGCCATGTTCATGCAGTCAATCATATAGCCCTTGCGGCGTGAATCCTTTGAAACCGCAACATTTCCGATGCCGTAAACTCTGAGCCGTCTGCCTGCGGCGGAAACCTCGGAGGCATAACCCCCGACAGCCGCTTTCAGAACGCCGTTTTCCTTGACGACAACATTTGATGCGGCAGGGTTATACTGCTTTTTATAAAGCTTCGGAAGTAACTCCATGAAGTTTGTTCTTGTTTCGGGAGGATCGTCGGCAAAAAACACCTCATCGAGCATTTTGATAAGCTCTGCTTCGTCCTCATAAGGGCAAATTCCCTTGTATAAATTATCCATTACGGCTCCTTATTTCTTCAGCTTTATAAAATCGCTATAGTTAAGCACACGGTAATCTCTGTTCTCGATGGGTCTTGTTTTTTCTTTCTTGCGGCGCATAAAGAGAAGAACAATCAAAACAACGATAACCGCAAGAGCAACGATTTTGAACAGCCACGAAGAAAGCAAAGATTTAGCAATCGAGCCTAAAAAAGAGAAGAAATTCCGCTGAACATCCCTGCTTGCAACAAGGTTGATTTCCTTAATGGTTTCGCCTGCGTAAAGCACTCTGCCTTTACAGATTACATCGCCTTTTTTAACGGGAGCCTTGACCGATTCGGGCACGGTTCCCTCAATCGGTTCAACAAGCAGACTTCCCGAATCCGTTCCGACGGGAACAAGGCTGTAAACCGTCTCCTGCGGAGAAAGAGTCAGATAATCTGTCGATTTTGCGTATTTTATCGGAACCTGGGCGACTATCTGATTGGTGTCGGAAATTGCAACAAGCTCTATGTTTTCAAAAGCCCATTCAAACATGGTTTTGCAGTCGATGAAAGAGCCGTTTTCTTCAACTCCGTCTCTGTCAATATCCTCAAAAACGGAATTGAGAGCAACGCCGATATAATTGTAGCCGTCTTTTGAAGCAAATTCAACAACGCACCGCCCCGCAACCGATGTTGAGCCTGTTTTTCCGCCCTTGACATACTTGCAGTAGTAATCTTTATATGCGCTGTTGAGCATATTGTTGGTCGTTCTGATTATGCGCTCCTCCTGCAGATTCGTTTTCGGCAGGGTGTAGCTTAACTTTGCAACAATCTCGCTGAATGCGGGGAACTCCATGGCTCTTGTCAGGAACTTTGCCATATCCTCGGCGGTTACATACTGGTTTTCATCGTCAAGACCGTGAGGGTTGACAAAATGGCTGTTGGTGCAACCGAGCCTTTCGGCAACCTCGTTCATCATTGAAACAAACTTTTCTCTGTCACCGTTTGAAATGAAATCTGCAAGAGTAGTTGCCGCCTCGTTTGCACTCTGCATGAGCAGACAGCAGAGCAAATCATAAACGCTTAACTGCTCGCCTGCCTTTAGACCGCCGAGAGAACTGCCCGTTCCGTCAAGCTCTCTTATGTTCGATTCGCTGACGGTCACCGTTGTGTTGAGATCTTCGCAGTTTTCAAGCACGACAATGGATGTTATAACTTTTGTCAGGCTCGCAGGGGGAGTCTGCTTGCGTGCATTTTTCTCAAAGATTACCTCGCCGTTATCTGCGCTGACAAGCAAAAGACAGTCCGAATAAAAGGTTTCGCCCTCCATTGCGCTGTCATAAGCGGCGTCTGAGGGCAGGCAGAATATGCCGCAGAGAACCGCCGCAGTCAGTATTATGCTTAAAAGTCTTTTCATAAAATCAATCACACCGTAAAACTCATCATTTTGCCCGACGCAAGCCGGGTATTTTTGATTATAACATAAAAGAATGAATAAATAAATACTTTATAAGAAGTTTTATTTAATTTCACATTCTCCGCCTTGATTTTTTCTCTGTTTTGGAGTATAGTAGTTATGATTTATGAAAATTGGTCAAAGGAGCATTTGCAATGGTATATATCACCGGGGATATGCACGGAGATATCTCCCGATTCGATTCGCCCGCAATAAAGCGCCTGAAAAAAGGCGATATTCTCATCGTCTGCGGGGATTTCGGCTTTGTCTGGGATAACAGCAAGATAGAGCAAAAAACGCTTAAAAAGCTCGGCAACAAAAAGTTTTCCGTCTGCTTTATTGACGGAACTCACGAGAATTTTGAGCTTCTCAACAGCTACCCCGTCACGCAATGGAACGGCGGCAAGGTTCATAACATCTGCGGCAACCTCTA
>JAEDKI010000033.1 GCA_016295895.1 Clostridiaceae bacterium
TTTTTTTAATGTTATCCGCTCGTGAAATGACATCAAGAACATCGGAACACATTTTTAATATTCCGCCAACTTCGTCGCTTTCCGAATTCAGAACGATAATCGGGTCGTGAACGCTCAGACGGAGCAGAAACCAGCCGTTTCCGCAGGAGGGATCGGCATTGATGCGTATGCCCTCGTAGTTATCGGCGCAGGCACTCCAGCCCGCATGATTCTTTGCTTCTTCTTCAAAAAGAGAGATGATTTTCTCACCCTGCGGCCTGAAATTCTCGTCAAGAATTCTGAATCTCAGTTCCTTTTCTTCTTTCGGTTCACGCAAGTCGGTGATAAGATGTTCAAGCGTTTCGCCCTTCTTCGCCATGTTGGCGGCTTCAATTATCAGCCTTGTTATCAGATATGCGCCGTCGTCAAGAAAATAATTATCGGCAAAGGCGGCATGACCCGAGGTTTCCATTGCAAGCGGGCATTTAACGCCGTTCTTTGTCAGCTCAAGCTGTTTGTTGATAACATTGCGGTAACCTCTTTTGAAGCGAAGATGAGTACCGCCGTTCGCCTTAATAAAATCGGCAAGCCCGTCTGAGGTTACGCTGTCGGTGACGATTGTGCCGCCGGGGCGGGAGGTCAGAGCGATCTTTGAAGCGAGGGCAACAAGACGGTTGCGGTTTATTTCAAAACCGCCTTTGCCGACGCATGCGGCTCTGTCAACATCGGTGTCGAATATAACGCCGAAATCAGCATTTGCTTCTGCGGTTGCCCGTGAAACGCAAGCCATTGCTTCGGCATTTTCGGGGTTTGGTGCATGATGGGGGAAATTGCCGTCGGGTTCAAGATAAAGACTGCCCGTAACATCCGCTCCGAGAGGTTCAAGAACATCATAAGCGTAAAATCCGCCGACTCCGTTGCCTGCGTCAACAACGATTTTCATTCCTTTCAGCGGCTTGTCACGCTCGCTGTCGCTGTTAACTCCGTCAATAATCATGTTTCTGAGAATTTCGGCATAACGCGCCATGAAATCAAGCTTTGAATAATTTCCGCTTTTGTTACCTACGGGATTTTCAATTTTTGCGGCATTTTCAAGAATATCGGCAATGTCAGAGCCGTCAAGTCCGCCGTCTTTTGTGAAAAATTTCAGCCCGTTTCTGTCCATCGGGTGATGGCTTGCCGTTATCTGAACCGCTCCGTCACAGCCTGCGTCAACCGTTGTCATAAACATTGCGGGGGTTGAGCAAAGTCCGCAGTCTGCAACCTCTGCGCCGTTTGAGGTCAGAGCCTTGATAACGGCGTTTTTGATTCTTTCTGCCGAAAGGCGGCTGTCATGGCCGACAGAGATACGGGGCGCAGTTTTTCCGCATTTGGCTTCAAGCCATTGCAAAAAAGCCGCCGAGGCTCTCATTACCATTTCATCGCTCATATAGAGCGGATTCGATTCGTCGCCGAGAGCATAGCCTCTGATATCGCTTCCGCTTTTGAATTTTGAATAATCCACCGTCATTCCTCCTTTGAAAAGTATTCGTCCGAAACGCCGAGCAAAAATTTATACATCGGCGAAAAAGCCTTGTAGGTTGAACGCATTGTCTCAACGATTCTGCCGTCCGAGAGGTCGTCAAGATTCTCCGAGAATGAAATAAAATATATTTCTTTGCAGTTATAATATTCTTCAAGACCGTCGGGGCAATCGGGGAACGGGCGTTTATAGTGCGCCTCATCAAGCCTTGCACCGGCTTTTTTGCATTTTTCCGCCGCTTTCAGAAATTCTTTGGGATTCTCCCTCAGAGCTTTGCGGAAGGTTTCCATAAGACCGGGCTTGGTTCCGAAAAATCCGACTCCGAGCGAATAATTGACGGGAGTAACTTCAAACCACATGCAAGGATAGCAACGCCATTCATGCTTAGGGCGCATGAACATTATCCACATATTCTCACGGTAAAGGTGCTTATCCTTGGTGAATCTCGTGTCACGGCGAACCCTTGAAACCATTTTGTTCGGAACGGTGTTCATCAGCGGGTCAATGCCCGAAAGCTCAGAGCCGATTATTTCGGCAAGCTGTCTCATCGGAACGGTCATTGATTCCTTGATCTGTTCCTTATGTTCTTCATAATATGCCTTTGAATCTCTGAAGCGGTTATCCGCCATGAGAAAAAGTGCGTCTCTGCTTATTCCTTTGTATTCCATATTAAAGCAGTCCTTTCCTGTTCAGCCCCTCGGCGGCGAGCATGATTGCGGTTTTTGCGGAATGGAAATTGATTCCGCCCTGCATCCACACCGCAAACGGCTCACGCAGGGGAGCGTCGGCAGAAAGCTCGATTGATGAGCCGAGAATGAATGCACCTGCCGCCATGATAACCTTGCTGTCATAGCCGGGCATATCCCACGGCTCGGGGGTGACAAACGAATCGACGGGTGCGCCGCTCTGAATGCCTTTGCAGAATTCAATAAGCCTGTCGGAATTCTCGAGGCAGAGAGCCTGAATTATATCGTGACGGCTTTCGTCACTTGAGGGAGTGACCGAAAAGCCGAGATTTTCAAAAAGTGATGCGGCAAAAACGGCGGCTTTCAACGCCTCGCCCACAACATGTGGAGCGTGAAAAATGCCCATGAACATATTTCTGTTTTCGCCTAGGGTGCATCCGACCTCCTTGCCGAGCCCCGGAGTGGTTGCCCTGTAGGCGCAAAGCTCAACCAAATCATGCCTGCCCGCTATGTAGCCGCCCGTTCGGGCGATTGAACCGCCTGCGTTTTTAATCAGAGAACCTGCAATAAGGTCTGCTCCGACCTGAGTAGGCTCGATTTTTTCAACAAGCTCGCCGTAGCAGTTGTCAACCATTACTATCGCATCGCATTTTGAATGAACGAGCGAAGCAATCTTGCCGATTTCATCAACGGAAAGGCTCGGGCGCAGGCTGTAGCCCCTTGAACGCTGAATATAAACCATTTTCGGCTTTGATTCAAGAGCCTTTTCGATGGCGTCAATGTCGGGCTTGCCGTCTTTGCCAAGGTCTGTTTGTTCGTATTTAACCCCGAAATCCTTGAGCGAACCCATGCCCTCGCCGCTGAGACCTATAACGCTGTGAATTGTGTCATATGGTGTTCCGGTAACGCAGAGCATCGTGTCGCCCGGTCTCAGAACCCCGAAAAGAGCAATTGCAAGGGTGTGAGTGCCGCAGGTGAAGCTGTGGCGGACTATTGCGTCCTCAGCGCCGAAAATGTCGGCATAAATTCTGTCAAGCTTTTCTCTGCCCGTATCACCGTAGCCGTAACCCGTTGAGCCTGCAAAATCCGCCTCGCTGACTCTGCTGTCAATGAAAGCTTTGAGCACCTTTTGCTGGTTATACTCGGTTATTTCTTCGATTTCTCCGAATTTTGCCTTTGCCTTTTCAAGGGCGGCAGAGGATGCCTCGGTTATTCTGTTGCTGAATTCAAAAAAAGTTTTTGCAGATTCCATTTATATTTTACCTCTTGTAGATTCTGTTAAGTGATTTGAAAAATTCCCTGTCTGCATTAAGAAGCTGTTCCTTTGTTACTCTGTAGCTCCAATTTCCGCCCGATACGCCGGGCGTGTTGATTCTTGTGTCGGAGCCGTACATCAAAAAATCCTGAATCGGAATAATAACAAGGTCGCTTACGCTCTCAAAGAGTGTTCTGAGGAAAAGGGGACAAGCTCCGCCCCAGTCTCCGCCCGGGAATCCGCAGTATTCAAGCGCCCTGCGGCGGACATCCTCACTGCTCTCCCAAAGGAAGCCGAAAAGAGTGTTGTTATCGTGAGTGCCCGAGTAGGCAACGGAATTGCGGATATAATTATGCGGCATATGAATGCTGTTGCCGTCATCGAGAAAACCGAATTGGAACACTCTCATTCCGGGGAACCCGCTTTCATCAACAAGCGCTCGAACCTCGTCGGTTATATCGCCGAGATCCTCGGCAATGATTAATTTATCCTCATGGTTTTCTTTTATCGCATTAATGAATTCAATTCCCGGTCCCTTGCGCCAGACGCCGTTTTTCGCTGTTGTTTCTTCGGAATCAACCGCCCAATAGGATTCAATGGCTCTGAAATGGTCAATGCGAACGCCGTCAAACATTTCAAGAGCGTGATCCATGCGCTCACGCCACCAGCCGAAGCCGTCTTTCTTCATTTCGTTCCAATCATAAAGCGGATTGCCCCAAAGCTGACCGTCCTCCGCAAAATAATCAGGCGGAACGCCCGCAACGCTTGTGGGATAGCCCTTTTCGTTCAGCTCAAACAAGCTGCGGTTCTCCCAGACATCACAGCTGTCATCGGAAACATAAATGGGAATATCGCCGATTATGCTTATGCCCTTTGATTCGGCGTAGTTTTTGACAGCTGTCCATTGGGTGAAAAATTCGTATTGAATGAATTTCCACATGTTGAGCGTTTCAAAATCGGTTATTTCATCGGACTGCCATTCCTGCCAACGCTTGCCGCCGTTTTGCTCACGCAGGGTCATAAAGCGGCAGAAAGCCTCAATCCTCGGATGACTTTCAATAAAACCGTCAACCTCAGCGGTATTCTTATTATTAAGCGACGCTTTTCTCAGCAGGGGCAGACGCTCTTTGCCGAGCCTTTCGTATTCTGCAACAAAAGGCGTTTTCTGCTTGCTGTTTTCAAGGTCGTCTTCCGAAATCAGTCCGTCCTCAAAAAGCTTTTCGGGGTCAACAAAATAAGGGTTACCGCCGAAAGCGGAAAAGGATTTGTAGGGGGAATTATATTCATCGGTGACGGTGAACGGAAGCACCTGCCAGACCGAAAAGCCGCAATCGGCTATAAAATCAATGAATTCAAATGCGCTCTTGCCGAAATTGCCGATTGAATAATCGCCGTAAAGCGAAGAAACGGGCATCAGAATTCCGCTTTTTCTTTTCATAATTCAGAAAACACCTTTCTTTGCGGGAATATGGTTATTATATCATATAAGGCATACAAAATAAAGTAAATTATTAAAAGTTGTAAAAAACTTGAAATTTTTAATGAAATATATTAGAATAATACCAATAAAATATCTGTTGGATTTTGAAATATCGAGAAAAAATCGCAAAACAGAGCAATTCAGGCTTGTAAAGCTGATTGACTTTACAAATATGCCGAAATTTCACTAAAAAAGTAAAGGGCTAAAAATATAAAAACCTTCCGAAAAATACAGACTGTTTTTGCAATATTGTAAAAATGAAACCCATTATTAATTTAAGCATTAACAACAATTATTTCGTGAAAAATGAAGCAATTTCAACAAAAAAGAGGTGAAAATCTTATTAAAAGGCAATTAAAAGAGGCTTATAAGATACTTTTTCACAAAACACCGCTCGGTGAGGTCAACTGCGGAGAAATATGCGGAGCTTTGTGCTGCAAGGGAGACTGTAAAGGCATGTGGCTTTACCCAAGCGAGGACAAGCTGTTTGCCGAAAAGCAGGGCTTTGAGGTCAAAAACACCGAAGCAAACCACGGATATCCGATGCTTTTGTGCTCCGGAGAGTGCCGCAGAGGCGAAAGACCGCTTGCATGTCGCTTTTTTCCTCTTTTTCCGTTGGTAACGGAAAGCGGAGGAAGGGTTAAAATATCGGTCATCCGTGATCCCAGAGCGGGCGAATGTCCGCTGTCAGACGAAAGAGTGCGACTATCCGCACCGTTTGAGAGAGCCGTTAAGAGGGCGGCAAGGGTTCTCGTTCACGACAGAGAAACACTTGAATATATGAAAAATGTCAGCTCGGAACTGATTGAAATAACGGAGTTAAGAGATAGGCTGGGTAAATAATGAAAAGAAAATTATTTTTTAATATTATAATTATTACATTAATATTATGTCTGCTTTCTTCCTGCAAAATTCAAACGCCCGAAGGCTACGGTGAAGCGATAGTTGCGCAGGCGAAGGCATTGAATTATTCTGAAGCGTCGGAGAAGATTTCCGAGGCTTCGGGTCTTGCGGTTTCTGCCGAATTTCTTAAGGATTTCGGCGATGAGCCGGTTAAATCGCTCCTTGAACAGGTCGAAAACGGGAGCTACACAGAGCTTTCATGGCTTGAAACCCTCGGTTATTCATATCATGTCATCAGCGACATGCTCAGCGGGAAAATTGATTCAAAAAACATTGAAAACAGGGGAGATAACGGCAAAGATACTTTCAGCTTCGCTTTTGTCGGCGATATCCTTTTTGACCCCGATTATGCTCCAATGGTTCATTCATATGAAAAAGGCGGCGTTATCAACTGCATTGACAAAGCGGTTGTTGATTATCTCAACGCCTGCGATATTTTTCTTATTAATAATGAATTTTCAATCGGCGAAAGAGGTGCTCCTTTAAAGGGAAAAACATGGACTTTTCAGGCTCATCCCGACAGGATTCAGATTTTCAAGGATTTGGGTGCCGATATTGTGTCGCTTGCCAATAACCATGTCTATGATTACGGCTTGGAGGGCTTTGCTGACACGATGTATCACCTGAAAAACGCCGGTATGCCCTATGTCGGGGCAGGCATGAATGTCGGCGAAGCTGCAGAGGGATATTATTTTATTGTTAACGGTATCAAGGTCGGCGTTGTTGCCGCAAGCAGAGCGGAAAAGGTCTATTTCACCCCGGTTGCGACTAACAATGATGCGGGTGTTATGGGCACTTATGAGAGCGAGAGATTTATAAAAGCAATCAAAGTTGCCGATGAGCAATGCGATTTTCTTATCGCTTATGTGCATTGGGGAACGGAAAATTCAACCGTGCTTGAGGACGCTCAGAAAACCATGGCGAGGGAATATATCGACGCAGGCGTTGACGCCGTAATAGGCGGTCACACTCATTGCCTGCAAGGCATGGATTTCTATAAGGGTGCGCCGATTATTTACAGCGTGGGCAATTTCTGGTTCAACAGCAAAACGCTTGATTCCTGCGTAATAACTCTGAATTTTGACCGCAAAATGAATGTTCAGACCACTATTATGCCGCTCAAACAGCAGGGCTGCGAAACAAGGCTATTATCCGACCCCGAAGACAGCAGAGCGCTGTTTGACAGGGTTGAAAGCTATGAGCCTCAAGGGGTTAAGATATCCGACAGCGGAGTTATAACTCCGGTCTCCAGATAAATTTGCCAAGGTCAATTGAGCCGTCCGGGCGAAATTCGATTCCTTCCTCGCTCAGCAGAAGCCTTTGCATGTTTTCGCCGCCGAAAGCAAAAGCGGACGAGACCATGCCATGACGGTTAACAACCCTGTGGCACGGGATTTTGCCCGGTTCGGGGTTGACATGCAGGGCGTAGCCGACAACTCTTGCCCACCTCGGATTGCCTGCAAGAGCGGCAACAAGCCCGTAGGTTGCGACCTTGCCTTCGGGTATCTGTCTGACGACTTCATATATTTTTTCAAATGTTGTCACTTTTTATCACCTGCTTTTCAAGATTATAATACACTCAATTTGAATTTTTATCAATATTTTTATAAATATTGAATCAATATTTATTTATCAAGGAGCCGATTAATGAAATATACACACATAATCTGGGATTGGAACGGAACTCTGCTCAACGATGTTCAAGCCTCGCTTTCAAGCGTTAACGATATGCTTGCCGAGCGTGGCAAAGAGCCGATAGACCTTGAATTTTACCGTGAGTGCATCGGCGTTCCGATCAAAAAATTCTATGAGCGTGTTTTTGAGCTTGAAAAAGAAGATTACAATCTGATTATCAAGCAATATAACGAGGGCTATATGCGCCATCTCTGCGAATGCTCGCTGACAGACGGTGCAGAGGAAGCGGTGAAATATTTTTGCTCCAAGGGAATTAATCAAGCCATTGTTTCGTCATCAAACAATGCTCAGCTTATTCGGAATGTCAGAAAATACGGCATGGACGGCATGTTTAACGCTGTTCTCGGTTCCGAGGATTATTTTGCAGGCTCAAAGATTGAAAGAGCCGCAGAGTATCTTGAAAAATCGGGAGCGGAGAAAGAAAAAGTTCTCGTTGTCGGCGATTTGGAACATGATTTTGAATTGTCAAAGGAGCTCGGTGCGGACTGCATTCTTCTGACAAGCGGCCATGAAAACAGAACAAGGCTTTTTCAAAGCGGTGCTCCGCTTATTGATGACTTATTTGAACTGATTCCTTTGGTTGAATGAAAATATTTTTCGATTTGCAACGGATGTTGACCGCATAGTCCAAATGCAGACATAGCGGATTTTGAAGTATCCAAGTCAGGGCGGGGGCTTGCTCCCGCCGTTTGGTTTTCATATCATAATTTGTTGAAAAATAACGATTTTTCGGTAGGGAACGTCGTCCTCGGCGTTCCGATTCACCGCAGGCGAATAATTCCGCATATTCATTTGGGACGATGTGGGCATCGTCCCCTACGAATTGTAAGCGGTATATACGGTAATCTCCGTCAAGCAATGTAGGGGAGGCGTTTCGCCTCCCGCGGGACGGGAAACCCGTCCCCTACGAGGAAAAACCAACAAAACGGCAAATCCCAATTTGCACAAACATCTGCGCACCTTGCCTATCAAATTCTGCCTGCAAAACTGTTTGGGCAATCTGCATAATCGGCAGATTTGTGACTTGTTCAACCTGCACAAACGATCTTAAAATTCATAATTTGTTCATAAAATATTTACTAATTGTTAAAAATCCTACACGGAGAATGCAACATCTCCCTTATAAATTAGTATTGTAAATAATGGCATAAGAAATGCCTTTAAGCGGAGAGCGGTCAGGTCAGATTTTAAAACCGCTGTCTGCTTCATTCAGAAGCCCTTAACGGTTTCACTGCGCTTTAAGCGCACGAATTTTTTTGGAGGTGCAAAAAAGCATGAAAAAAGCAAAACGACTTTTGGCAGTTTTGTTGGCGGCTGTGATGATTTTCTCCGTTGCGGCTGTTCCGTCCTATGCCTATAAGGCGGAGTCCGACAACTGGCATGTCCCCAAGGTTAACGGCCTCGGTAAGTATTATTTTACTTATGATCAGGCCTGCGGCTATGTTCTCGATCTGGTTGATCAGTTGCTTGCTAAGGCGAGCCTTAAGATGACCTGCGATGAGCTCAACGACATGGTCGGCATCGGCATTAACCTTTTCACATCTGACATGATACTTAATCTGGATGACTACATTAAAAATGACGGCGGTCAAAAGGGCGTTCTCAATTTCACAACCCTTGATGACGCAGTCAGAACCCTCTATTCCTGCATCCGTTGTATCAAAGAGAACGGTCTTGTTAAGGTGCTTGACGCATTCGGCGGTCTCGGCGATCTCCGTGACGGAACAATCGGTCTGACAGCCGTAAACTTCAACAAGTCAATATCCAGAGCAACCAACAAGGACTCAGAGGTTCTTGCAATGCTTGTTGAGTGGCTTTACGGCGAGAGAAACTTCCTCAGATCTCTCCTTGCCGGCGGTTATAATCTCGGCGTTCTTGACGGCATGCTTAACGGCCTTATTCAGGATAAGCTCGGCTTGCCTAACTCATCTCTTGCAGATGTAACCGGCCTTGTTAAAGACGTTATTTATGTCAAGCTTATTGATTCAACCGCAACTCAGATGCCCGCAGGCATGACGATTGATGATGCGGTTCAGAAGCTTGTTAACTGGGCACTTATTGAGGGCACAGGCGTTTCCGCCGAAACAGGTGCTTTCTCGGTTCTCGGCGATGGTGCAGAGCCCCTGCTTCCCGGCCTTGGAGATCAGCCCGGCGGCGCTTCGCTTTACGGCGATACAATCCAGGCAGACCGTGACCTTGACGGTGTTCCCGAAACCTGCACGATGAACTTCTACCAGCTCGTTTATAATGCTATCAGAGCGGCTCTTGATACTCTTGTTGTTCCGCTGGTAGCGGATCTTCTCTATGATGCTCTTGATGTTGAAATAACCGAGCAGTATCCCGGCGGCGACCCCGCAATCCTTCAGGATACAATGTTCGTAACAATCGTCGGTGCGGTTGAAGGCCTTGCAACCTCAAACGGTGCTCCCGATCCCGTTTATACCGATGAAGACAATGCAACTCCCGTTGCCAAGATCAACGCTATGCTTAAGTGGTTCTTTAACGATGGCGGTCTTGACACCTTCATCAAGATTGACTATCAGGGAATCCACCTTACCGACAACTTCATGTCCCTTCTCAACGATGTTGCAAGACTTGCAATCAACCTTCTTCCCGGTCTCGGCCTGTTTGCAAACTCAATAGATATTGCTTACACGGCAGACGATCTGAACCTTGTATGGTATCATGACGCAGATATGAACCTTGTTGATTCAACAAGTGAGACAGCTGTTGATCAGACATACACAACTTATGAGACGGGCGCAGTTATCTATCCTTCGGCAAAGCAGACAATTGACAATGTAACTACTATTACTGCATATTGCTATCTTGACAGTCAGCAGTCTGTTAACACTACTGATCCTTCAGCGGCTGATTACGTCAACCCCGACCTTATCAGACCCAACTATGTGATTTCAACCGATAAGGTTTATGCATGCCTTGTCAAGATGCTTCTTGACGACAAGGTTGACGGCTGCTACTTCCCCGAGTGGACGGAAGACATCCCCAGCGTTCTCGCTTACGGCTTTGCGTCGCTCGTTGCTCCCGACCTTCCGGAGAACGATTATTTCACAAGACTTGACGCTTATCACGAGCTGATGGTTACCGGCGCTCCCGCTGCTTACGATGCAAACGGCAATGAAATCGATGCACTTCCCTATACAATCACAAAGACGGTTGACGGCGTTACCGCAACAATTCCGAAGGCTGCTCTTGACATTATTGCTTCATGGGGCGCTGCAACCATTAACTCCTATTTCCCGATAGGAATGGAAACAAACACAACCTTTGAGCAGTTCGCAGGAGAATTCCTTCTTTGGGGCGTTATTGAATATTTACCCATCCTTGCCGGCACAGAAGATTCAGCAACCGGAACAATGACCGGCTCAGGCGTCTGGAAAGATGTTCTTAATGTTTATATCAACGCAGTATATTCCGACTTCTCAAGCCGCAAATATAAAGCGAATGCAAACTTTGATGCTGTTTATGATCTCGTTGATGACACCATTTTCACATTGATTCCCGCTTCGTGGATTCCCGGCTGCTCAGGCTCATTTGACTTGGTTAACAGCATGCTCTTTGAGACAATTTCGAATTTCGACCTTCAGGGAATTCTCGGAATCCTCTCTGTCAACACCAGCCCCGACGCAGAGCTTGCATTGCCTGTAGTAACGGTTCTTCTGAGAATTATCGACCGTGTTCTTGCAATCGTATTCAACGATAACGGCATCCTTCTTCCCGAAGGCAGAGTTCATGTTACAAGAGATCAGAAGCTCACCAACATCACAACTCTCGGCGCATTCCTTGATTGCACGGGCAAAGCAGCTTCGGTTCCCACACTTCTCTATAACATCATTGATAATTTCCACACTTATAAGGCAGAGATTCTCGGAACGGTACTTCCTCTTATCGTTGCTCAGAGCTATCAGAGACCTTATGATGAAGCATATCTCGGCTCAAAAGGAATTACAACCTATAAGATCGCTGACCTTGACAATTATGTAAAATACTTCAAAGACAATGTCAACGCTGAAGCCATTAAATCATTTAACAATGAGGCTGACGCAAAGGCCGCGGTTGACGGCAAATCTCAGGCAGTTAAGACCCTTGACGGTTCAAAGTATGAGCTCAGACTCAGCAACGGTACCGTTTACGGAACCTATGCAACCCTTGAAGAAACAATGACAGTCCAGGAAACTCTTAAGAATGCCTATTATGTTGAGGATGTTGTTGACGAGACAACCACCAACTACATCATCTACGCCCGTAAGTCATACATGACTTCGGCGGCAGCAACGCCTGCCAACGACGCGGACGGAGCAACATGGGGTGAATACAACACCTACAGCGGCTTCACCAAAGCATCGCTTACAAACAGAACCGAGGCAAATCCGTTTGTTTCCTATGACTCATTCTACAGATACTACGGCTATGAAGATTTCGGCTCCGCAAGCTATGTTTACAGAAACGTTAAAACAGCTGCCAAGGATGCACAAACCTTCTCAGGCACATACAACAGCTTTGCAACAACAGATCTTCCCGCTGCATATCATGAATGGATGATGTTCTCAATCAACGGAAGACTTAAAGCAAACGATCTTTATGACGCCAATGACGACGGCAGAAGTGTTCTTTCTAATACCGATACCGATTATGTTGCAGCAACAACCGATTCAACAACAGGTGAAGTTACTGATCCCGGTTATCCCGTTGACGGAACACCCGGCGTACCCGAAGCAATGTATCCGTTCTCAACAACTGATGCAACAGCATTCACCTATTATGATAAGAAGATCGGCGAAAACATTACTGTTTACATGAACAGCTTCAATGAGGCGGGATTTGAGCAGCTTGCTCTTGCACTTGAATATGCAAACGATCCTCTTAACGATGTAACGCTTTCAGTCAGAGAGACCGAGGCGCTCGTAAGACTCGCTATTAATACCGTTAACTTCGACATTACTCCCAAGACAAGAGATGACGGCACAGAGTATTACAATGAAGGCTCAATCCAGTGGGATGGTCTCACAGAGAATCAGATTTTCCTGATTGACTCCTTCTGCTCATCAAACGGTTATACCCATGAGACAGTAACTGCAGATGACGGCACTGTTTCTCACGTTATCAAGCACAAGGCGTTCGCACTCCTTGACAGCAGCTTAAGCTTCGGATTCACGGATCTTTCGTCAACTCCCGTTGCTGATGTTTCTTCAATCAAAGCTAAGACAGTGAATCAGAAGACAGATGCAGATGAGCGTATCCTTACCGTTCATACAGCATATGCCGATTATGTTGATGCTCTTACCGCAAACAGAAGAAGCCTCTACAATAAGATTGACTATATCAGCTATCGTTATGAGGTTGCTGAAGCCAACAGATCAAAGGCTGTTGATACAACAATGCTCAGCTGGGCGCTGAATCACTATGCTGATATCTACAAGAATTCAGAATCCGGTCTCCGTAACCTCAAGTACACCGGTAATGTTGATGAAACAACCGGTCAGGCAGAGCGCATTAAGATTTATACAACAACCTCCTATGCTAAGTTCAGAAATGCTTATGACTTTGCTCAGTCCTTATTTGACGCAGCTAAGTCATCGGTTCAGGCAGAGGAAGGCTTGACCCAGTCACTGGTTACCGCAGCATATAAGGGAATCATTGATGCATGCAGACAGCTCAAACCCTTCGAGGGCTTCGCAGATTGGACTCAGCTTGATGCTTATATCGCTCTTGCAGAGGAAATTCTCAGAGATCCTAATAAGGATGACCCCGTTCTCGGCTATGAGTCAGGTCTTGATGTTCTTCAGACATCTCTTGACAATGCTCTCTATCTGAAATCTAACCAGGAAAACATCGACAGCGAGCGTCAGTCAGAAATCGACGCTAACGCAGGTGCTCTTAAGCAGGCAATCGGCCTTCTCGTTTACAAGAGTGTTCCTCAGGTTCTTCCTTCAACATCAGGCCAGACTGAAGGAATCAGCACTGTTCAGATTAAGAATGAGAATAACGATATTCTCGGCCACATCATCGGATTAACCGAAGGCGTCGGTATCAATGAAGCATTCAATGAGGATCTCATTACCATCGTTGGTATGAGAGAAGACTCAGGCTCAGGTACTGAGGTTGTTAAGGCAAGATCCGGCCACGGCTACGGCACAGGCGCTTACTATTCAGGTAAGGTTGAAAACCAGGAGAGATTCAGATATTACGCTGTTCTCTACGGTGATATCAACGGCGATACCCGTATCGACGGTACCGATGCTTCAGCTCTTGAGCTCTATATCCTCCAGGGCAAGAACAACACCAGCGGTATGGGCTATGC
>JAEDKI010000034.1 GCA_016295895.1 Clostridiaceae bacterium
TTGGCCCGCCCGAAGGGATTCGAACCCCCGATCTTCAGAATCGGAATCTGCTGCGTTATCCAACTGCGCCACGAGCGGAAATATTAAGTTACTATGAGAATATACACCAAATCGGGTCAAAAGTCAAGGCAATACCGCACAATAATTATTGCACGGTACTGCCCGATTATAAGCGAATTTATTTGATTTTTTCGATAACCTCGCCCGATGTCGGCTTGGTTTTATCGATGAACTCCTGAACAGCCTGCGCCGAGGGCATTGCTGCCGAACAACTGTGAGCCGAAACAAGCATTGATGCCGAAGCCGTTGCAAATTCAAGTGCATCGGGAACGCTCTTGCCGTTCAGCAGAGAATAAATAAACGCCGATGCGTAGCCGTCGCCGCCGCCGAAGCCTTTGAGCATTTTAACGGGGAACGGCTTAACCTTATATGCCGAGCCGTCGTTCAGGTAGGCAACGGAGCCTTCCTTTCCGTGCTTGATAATTACAATCTTATTGCCGTAAGAGAACCAACGCTTTGCGGATTCTTCATCATCGGCGCAAACGCCCTCGATTGCTTCCGTGAGGTCGAATTCCTCTCTTGAGCCGAGGATAATATCGCTGTTTTTGGCGGCGATTGAATAATAAATCGAAATTTCGTCCTTATTCTTCCATGTGTAGCTTCTGTAATCGATATCAAAGATAACAACAACGCCGTTTTTCTTTGCAAGGAAAAGAGTCTTGAGCGCCGCTTCTCTTGACGGGCTTGTGCAGAGAGCCGTGCCCGAAATAACAACAGCCTTTGCGGTCTTTATGTATTCCTCGTCAACATCGTCAACGCAGACCTGCAAATCCGCAACGCCGTCACGGTACATAAGAATACTGCTCTGAGTGGGGCTGAGAATTTCGGTGAAGGTCAGACCGAGCTTTTCGCCGTTTTCGCATCTGAAAACATGAGAAACATCAATGCCGTCAGCCTTGAAATAATTCTCAACATAGTCTCCGAACTGATCGTCGGATACCCTTGCAATGAAGCCGCATTTTGCGCCGAGCCTTGCAAGACCGACTGCAATATTTGCAGGCGAACCGCCGACATATTTATTGAAATTACTGCTCTGTGAAAGCGGCATATTCATATCGGTGGGGTTAAAATCGATTGCGATTCTGCCGATGGGGATAACATCCAAAGGCTTGGTTTTGTCAAATTCAATATAGCTCATTTTGTTTCTTCCTTTCATGCTTTTCCGGCACAGCCGAATATTTCAATATGTCTGAGCGCATTTCTGTATGCGCCCTCAACCTCGGCGGTCTGCAAATCATAGTAGCCCTTTATGCTATTGGCGTCATAAGCCGCTCTTGCGCTCTGCTCGACGCTGTCAAAGGTTGCGGTTGCAATATTAATCTTGCTGATTCCGAGTTTTATGCATTTTCTGAAATCATCGGGGAGAATTCCCGTTCCGCCGTGGAGAACGAGCGGAGCTTTGACCAACGCCGCCGTTTCTTCAAGAATATCAAAGCGGAGCTTGGGCGCCTGCTTATAATTTCCGTGGGCATTGCCGATTGCAACGGCAAGAGCGTCAACGCCTGTTTTTTCGCTGAATTCATGCGCCTGTTCGGGCGAAGTGCAGTTGATTGCAATATCTTCGCTCCCGTCCTCGCTTCCGCCGACACAGCCGATTTCTCCCTCGCAGTCTGCGCCGTATCCGGAGGCAAGCTGTTTCACCGAAGCGGTAACGGCTGAATTTTCTTCAAACGGAAGATGAGAGCCGTCAAACATAACGCTTGTGAAGCCGATATCAAGCGCCTGCTTTATTTTTTCTGTGGTTTTGCCGTGGTCAAAATGCACGGCAACCGGCATCGGGCTGTTCTTTGCGGCGGCAACCATCAGCGGGCCGATAAGCTCCAGCGGCGAATGGTTCAGCCTTACCTCGGCAATCTGGATGATTGCCGGGCTTTTTGTTTCTTCAACCGCTTTGAGAACGCCGAGAACCATTTCCATATTGGCAACGCTGAAGCTGCCGACGGCATAGCCCTCTTTTTTTGCCTTTTCCAAAAGCGGTTTCATGTTAACAAGAGGCATCCTGAGTCCCCTCCTTGAATTTTCCGTAATATACTGCGGCGCAGACTGCGCTTGTCAGCGGCAGGGTCAGTAGCATTCCCATGCTGCCCGCCAGAGCCTGCAAGATTTCCGCAACGATAAGCTCTTTATTGACGACCTGCCCGATATTTGCGTTATAAGCAACCAACAGAAGAACGCAGGTCAACGAACTGCCGATATAGGCAAGCACGAGCGTGTTCGCCATAGTACCCATCATGTCTCTGCCGATTGTGAAGCCCGATTTCATCAGCTCGGAGGGCTTTATATCGGGAGATTTTATTCTCAGCTCAAAGAGCGATGATGAAATTGACATTGAAACATCCATAACCGCACCGACTGCGCCGACAATTATCATTGCAAATACTATTGCTTTGAGATTAATCGGATTGTCGGGATAAAGCTGGAAAAGATAGATTGACTCCTCCTCCAGCAAGCCCGTCATATTAAGGAATTTATCCATTATCAGAACGATTAATCCCGAGCAGATAACGCCGCTCACACAGCCGATAAAGGCGCAAAGAGCCTTGACATTAAAGCCGCTGATTATGCTCAGCGTCATTGCCGTTATGAAAACGCACACGGCAATCGACCAAAAATAGATGTTCCTGCCGTTAAGAATCGCAGGGATAAGCACAACAAAAACCGCAAGGCAGGTATAAAGAAGCGAAATGACGGTTTTAACGCCCTGCATTCTTGAAAATGCGATAACAAGCAGGCAGAATATAACAAGCAACCATAGAAGCGGAGTTATTCTGACGAAATCGCCGAAATAATAATTCAGCGTTCCGTTCTGAGTGAAGCCCTCAACGAGAATTTTATCTCCCTGCTCTACTTGGCGTGGGCTGAACGCATAGGATTTATCAATCTCCTGAATAACCTCAAGCGTTTTGCCTCTCAGGGAAGTGTTGAGAGCCTGCGCCTTGAAATGAACGGTCAGAAACTCATTTTCGCCGCTGACATTGCCTTTTTCAACCTCGGTGACACGGAGAACCTTGCATTTTATTGTTTCGCCCTCCATCGAGCCTTTGAAAATCGTTCCGCCGCCGACCACCAGCAGATATCCTGCAAGGATGATCAGCGCCGAGACAAAAACCGAGATAATCTGATAGACAGCCTGCCTGTTTTTCATTGTTTCACCTGTTTTTTATTTTGTAACCTTTTCTGCTTTTCTTTCTTCAATTTCGGCTACCATTTCCGCCTGCTTCTTCTCGGTTATCTTATAGAAGAACATGGGAACGGCGCAGGCAAACATGCTGATAACGCCCGAAAGAACAAGCATGTTCCAAAGAGTATTGGCGCCCTCCGGGGAGATAAAGCCCGTTTCGGAGTTGATGCCTGCCATTGAGAAGGAGATAACGCCGATGAAAGCGCCGACAGCCATGCCGATTTTGTTGATAAGAGTCTGCATTGCAAAGCAGATGCCCTCGCCTCTTTCGCCTGTTTTCCACTCGAGGTAATCAACCGTGTCGCCGATCATGGCGTATGTAATAATATTGTTAACGCCCTGGGGAATGCCGAGAAGGACAAGACCGATTGCCGCAACAACAAGCTTCCACGGAGCGTCATAACCGACAAAATACATAACCGCCATAACAACGCCGCCGAAAAGGTGAACGGCAATATATGCCCATTTTTTCGTGAATTTCTTTGACATCCACGGAACAAGAATTGAAGCAACAAGTCCGCCCGGAACAACAAGGAGAGTTATAAGGCTGTAGAAGCCCTCATTCTGAAGAACATACTTTGCGAAATAGAGTCCGCCCGTGTATGTATAAACCGTTCTTGCGCCGCCGAGGATACCGGAAAGCACGATGAGAAGAAGCTGTTTATTCTTAAAGAGAAGCTTCAGGTTGTGGCCGAATGAGGGGGGATTGTCGGTTGCGGTGAAGCGTTCCTTGGTGTTTTTGAAGCCGTAGTAGAACATCGGAACAGCCGCACCGACAAGAACAACGGCGCAGATGAAATAAGTCCATTTAAGCGTGTTGGCATTAGCGGTTTCCATGCCTGCCTTAACCGTTCCGATAAAGGATTCGGCGGCTTCATTGACCGTCATGCCCTTGTTTGCAACAAGCTTTGCGATTGCATCGGCTTTGTCGGTGATAATCTTGGTGATATCAGCCTGTGTATACTTGAACTTTGCGGTAACGCCGTTTGTGATTATGGGAACAAAAACGGTAACGATGCCTGCACCGAGAGTGCAGACAAGTCTTGTAACCGTCAGAAGGTTTCCTCTGACAACGGTATCGTTTGTCATGCAGGTTGAAAGTCCCCAATAAGGAACATCGGCAACGGTATAAACCATACTCCAGATAACATAAATGACCGAGATTATAACGAAGGTTGAAGTCGCCTTTGAATTATAAACCGGGAGGAAGCAGGCGACGGTCATAAAAGCTATCGGGAGAGCCATCCATTTAAGATAAGGGCGGCATTTGCCCCACTTTGTTCGGGTTTTGTCAACGATGCTTCCCATGATGGGGTCGTTGAAAGCGTCAAAAATTCTTGTGCCAAGCATAAGATAGGCAACAGCCATCGAGCCGCTGAGCGCTCCGACGGTGACGCCGTCGGCGCCGAAAAGAAGCGCATCGGTGAGGAAAATCGTCAGATAAGAGCCGATAATCGTGCAGATAAAATTCTGACCGAAGCCGGCTATGCTGTAGGCGATTGCCTCTTTAGGCTGAACGCCCTTGTTCGGGGTTGTTCCGAACAGCTTGTGGAGAAATTTGCTTTGGTTGAGTTTGCTTTGTTCCATTGGTTCAGTTCCTTTCTGTTGTATTTATTACAAATATAATAGTAACCTTACAAATATCTTTAAACTAATGATTTGTAGAAATCAAGCGCTTTGAATCTTGTTCGGGTCTGAGAAAGAAGAAATTTTTCGCAGACCTGAGCAAAGCGGATTTCATCCCGTTCGGGCATTGAAAAAGAATAGATTCTTTCAATCGGATTTGCGCAGACATGGCGCATTGCGGCAAGAACGGTTGCGTTGATTATTTCCCCGCCCCCGCAGTTTTTGCAATAAATGCAGCCGTCTTCAAGATTGAGAAAGGCTTCGCCCGACGGCTCGCACCCGCAGCCTCGGCAGACGGTCAGATCGGGCATAAAGCCCGAAAACGCCGCAATTTTAAGCTCTGTTACGCCCTTTAAGAAATTGTTTGTGCGCCGCCCCGTTTCAAGCAGATGCATTGAGTTAAGAAGCACCCGCAGATAATCCCTTGCAGGCTCCATTTCGGGCGCAAGCTCTGCGGCAACGGCGCAGAAATACTGCGCAAGCGCAAGCTTTTCGATATCTTCCCTCAGCCCGAAAAAAACTTCCTTTGCCGAAGCGTCGTCGATTATGTAGCTGTCCCTGCTCTTATAGATTGAAAAATCCGCATAGCAAAGGGACTGCGTTGCGCCGTGCATACGGCTGTTTATTTTCTTGGCTCTGTTTGCAAAAGCCCGCAGCACTCCGAATTCGGAGGTGAGCAAAGTAACAAGCCTGTCACTTTCCCCCGTGTCCGTCACTTTCAGCACCAGAGCGTCGGTGTTCATTCTCATTTCGGTTTGCTCCCGCCGCACCGTTTCGGGCGCAGTTTCTGAATTCAAGATAATCTCCGACCGAGCCGGATTTTGAAAATTTTCTCCATGCCTCTTGCTTATCCATTTTTATCATCCTCCCGTTACTAATTTAACACGGCAACGGAAAAATATAATCGGGAAAAATAAGGCATTTGAATTTTTAATCAAGCCCGAAATTATGGATAAGCCCCTCTCTGTTGCGCCAGCCCTCTTTGACCTTGACCCAGCATTGAAGATTGACCTTGCATTGGAAAAAGTTCTCCAGATCAACTCTCGCTCTCGTTGAAATGCGTTTGAGCATTTCTCCCTTTTTGCCGATGATGATGCCCTTGTGAGAATCCTTTTCGCAGTAAATCGTCGCTTCAACATCCATAATGTCGCCGTTCGGACGCTCACGCATTTTTTCAATGCTGACCGCAACTCCGTGCGGCACTTCCTTATCGAGCAAAAGCAGCATTTTTTCACGGATTATTTCAGCCGCAAGCACCCTTTCGGGCTGATCGGTCAGAGTATCATCGGGGAAAAAGTGAACAGATTCATATGCGAGCTTTTCAAGCTCCGAAATCAGGGTTTCAACATTCTCGTTTTTGAGTGCGCTGACGGGAACAACCGCTTCAAAGTCAAATTTGCTTGTGAATTTGACTATTCTTTCCATGAGCTGTTCCTTTTGCTTTATTGTGTCAATCTTGTTGATTGCAAGCACAACGGGAACTTTTTCGGCTCTGACTCTTTTGAGAAGCTCAAGCTCGGTTTCTTTGATTTCTCCCTCAGGCTCGGTCACGAACAGGCAGACATCAACGCCGGTTATTCCGTCGCCGACCGCCTTTATCATCTTTTCGCCGAGCTTTGTTTTGGGGTGATGATAGCCCGGTGTATCGGTGAAAACAAGCTGAGTGTCGCCCCTGGTTAAAACTCCCATGATTCTTGTTCTCGTTGTCTGCGGCTTTTGGGTAACGATAGCCACTTTCTGACCGAGCATTCTGTTAAGCAGAGAGGATTTGCCGACATTAGGGCAGCCGACAATTGCTGCAAAAGCTGTTTTTGGCATTTCGGACTCCTTATTTAATGTGTTTTTTGAAAAACGCTTTGATTCCCAACGGCCCTGCAAAAATAAAAACAAGGCTTGCGGCAACGCTGACAATCAGCAGAATCAAAACGGGGATATTATTGGCGTAATATTCAGCCATGGCACGGAACGCCTCGGGCTGATAAAGAATTGTAACGCCGACTGCAACTGCTCCGACTGCGGCAAAAAGCACCGCTCCTGCCGCTGCGTCCTTTGCCGCCTTGGCAAGAGGATTTCTTTTTCCGCCCGTTTCGATGTCAACCGTCCTCTCAACGGCGGTATTGACCGCTTCAAGCGCAAAAACGGCGGCGCAGGTTATCATCAGAATTGCCGCCTGAGTACGGCTGACCTCAAAGAAGTCATAGACAGTCAGAAATCCGAGCATATAAGTCGCAAAGCAAAGGTGGATTCTCATATTCTGCTCGTTTGCAATGCAGTATGTTATTCCTTTGAAAGCATAATAAAAGCTTTTGATAAGTTTTTTCATTCTTCGTCGTCATCCATGTAGTAGCTCGAATTGCGTTTTAAGCCGAGCTTTGTTAAAACGGTTTCTTCCTTTTCACGCATTCTGACGCTCTCAATGCCGCCGTTGACATGGTCGTAGCCGAGCAGATGAAGCATTGAATGGACCGTCAGAAATCCGATCTCTCTTTGCAGGCTGTGACCGTATCTGTCCGCCTGGTCGATTGCATGGGGAATCGAAATAACAATGTCGCCGAGAATTTTCGCTCCCGTGTCCTGATTGATGTCGTAAACCCCGTTTTCACCCATCGGGAACGACAGAACATCCGTAGATCTGTCAATGTTTCTGTATTCCTTATTAAGCTTTTGAATTTCATCGTCATCAACGAAGGTTACGCTTATTTCGGCGGAGCCGTCAAATTCTTCAAGCACCAGAACAGCCGTGCAGCAGCGGCGGACAAGCAGACGAACGCCCGTCGGTATTCTGACCTCGTGCTGTTCATTTGATATAATAACTTTAACCTTGCCGATCATTTTCTTTTTCTCTCCTCTTCCTGTTTTTCGTACGCCTTGATAATATCCTGAACCAATCTGTGGCGCACAACATCCTTTTCGCTGAATCTGACCGTGCCGATATCTTCGATGTTTTTCAGTATTCTGACCGCATCTTTAAGACCCGAGCGCTTGCCGTCGGGCAAATCTATCTGAGTTATGTCGCCCGTAACGACCATTTTTGAATTGAAGCCGAGGCGGGTCAGAAACATTTTCATCTGCTCCGCCGTTGTGTTCTGCGCTTCGTCAAGAATGATGAAGCTGTCATCAAGAGTTCTGCCTCGCATATATGCAAGCGGTGCAACCTCAATGTCTCCCCGCTCCTGATGCTTCTGAAAATTCTCTGCACCGAGCATATCGAAAAGTGCATCGTAAAGCGGTCTTAAATAAGGGTCAACCTTTGACTGGAGGTCGCCGGGCAAAAATCCGAGCTTCTCGCCCGCTTCAACCGCAGGCCTTGTTAAGATTATACGGTTGATTTCCTTGGCTCTGAACGCCGTCACCGCCATTGCAACGGCAAGATAGGTTTTGCCCGTGCCCGCAGGCCCGACTCCGAAAGTGACGGTATTGTTTCTTATCGTTTCGATATATTTCTTCTGACCGAGAGTTTTTGGCTTTACGGGCTTGCCCTTTGCGGTTATGCAAACGCAGTCAGCCGCCATGTGAACCAATTTATCCTCGTTGCCCTCGTTAACGAGAGAGAGCACATACCGCACATTCTGATCGCTGAGCGATTCGCCACGGTTAATCAGCGTAAGCAGACCGTTGATTGCCCGAACGCCCTTCTGAACATTTTCAGCCTCGCCCGTGACTTTAAGCTCCGAGCCTCTGCTGATAACCGAAACCGAAAATTCCTTTTCGATAAGTTTTATATTTTCATCAAAGCTGCCGAACAGGCTCACCGCCTGCTCCATCCTGTCAACATTTATTATCTGCTCAAACATAAGTCCAGCTCCTAAGATAGAAAACTATTACTGCTTATTATAACACGCTTTTCCGAAAAAGTCACTATTAATTAACAATTATTTATATAAATAAGCAGAAAATTTTATATTTTTTATTTATTATGTCCCAAAAGATAAAAAACCTCGGAAAATCCGGATATAAAAATCCCCCGGCTCTGAACTCGCAAAGCCGGGGAAACTCAGATTATGCAAATAACAACGCAATATGATAGACGATAAAGGTAACTATCCATGCCGTTAACGCCTGACAGCCGAGCGTGATTGCCGTCCACTTTCTGCTGTTCATTTCACGGCGTATTGACGAAACCGCCGCAACGCAGGGAATAAACAGAAGCGTAAAGGTCATGAACGAATAAGCCTGAGCAGGAGTGAACACCTGAGAAATAACAGCCGATACTCCGCCCTCGCCCGAGCCGTAAAGTATGCCGAGAGTGCTGACTATCGATTCTCTTGCGATAAGTCCGCTGAGAACGGAAACAGAGCTTTGCCATTCGCCGAAGCCGAGCGGCGCAAATATCGGAGCAATCGCCTTGCCGATAACCGCAAGCATGCTTTCATCGGGATTTGTTACATGCCTGAAGCTGAAGCTGAAATACTGAAGTGCCCAGACAACTATACTTGCTCCGAGCAAAACCGTTCCCGCCTTTGTGAAGAAATCACGGAGCTTTTCCCAAAGATGAAGCCCGAGAGTTTTTGCGGTCGGCAGTCTGTAGGGCGGAAGCTCCATGACAAACGGAGTGTGACCGCCTTTAAGTATCGTTTTTTGCATTATGAACGCATATATTATCGCAACGATAAGACCGAGCGCATAGATTGAAAAAACGGTTATTCCGCTGTATGAAGCAAACAGTGCAGAAATGAACACTGCGTAAACGGGCATCTTTGCGCTGCACGACATGAACGGCACGAGCATTATTGTCATTCGCCTGTCTTTTTCGTTTTCAAGCGTTCTTGTTGCCATCAACGCAGGCACGGAGCAACCGAAGCCCATGAGCATCGGCACAAAGGATTTGCCCGAAAGACCGATTGCATGGAGCGCTCTGTCCATGATGAACGCCGCTCTCGCCATGTAGCCGCTGTCCTCAAGAATCGAAAGGAAAAGGAACAGCAAAGCAATCTGCGGAAAGAACGAAAGAATAGAGCCGAGGCCGCCGATAACGCCGTCACAAACAAGCCCGACCGCCCAGTCCGCCGCTCCGAGATTTATCAGACCCTCTCTTGCGAACGAAGCAAATTTCTCGTTGAAAAGCATGTCAACGATATCCGTCAGTCTGCTTCCGAGCGCACCGAAAGTAATATAAAAAACGGCTATCATAATCAGCGCAAACAGCGGAATTGCAAGAAAACGGTTAGTTACGATTCTGTCAATTTTATCCGAGGTTGAAAGCTCATGCGTTTTTTTGCTGAGCTTGACCGCTTTTTCGCAGAGTGAGCAAATAAATTTATATTTCTGATCGGCAACAATAATTTCTCTGTCAATTTTCGGAGTTTCGATTTTTTTAACCATGCCGTCAATAAATTCCGCTTCCGACGCTGAAAGCTCAAGCGCCTTTTCGGTCGGTTCATCTCCCTCAATGAGCTTTACTGCAGACCAGCGCAGAGGAATACTTTTGCTCACACATTTTTCTCTGATAATATCCTCAACGGTTTCGACCGTGCTTTTAAGCGGCTCGGTATAAATCGGCAGAGGCTCGCCTATGTTTATATGTCTGTCAAGGTGATTTGACTCTCCCCTGTGGGCAAGCTCATGCTCGGCGGCGTGAATCAGCTTGTGAATTCCGACGCCCTTTGATGCGCTGATGGGTACAACTCTTATTCCAAGCTCGTTTTCAAGAACCTTGACATCAATTTTATCGCCCCGCTTTTCAAGAACGTCAATCATGTTCAGGGCAATTACCATCGGCACTCCCAGCTCCGAAAGCTGGATTGTAAGATAAAGATTTCTTTCAAGATTGGTAGCGTCAACAATGTTAATTATCAAATCGGGCTTTTCGTCGATTATGTAATTTCTGCTGACAAGCTCCTCCGCCGAATACGGCGAAAGCGAATAAATGCCGGGCAAATCAACAACGCTGATATCCGCATCGTTATGCTTGAGCTTGCCCTCTTTTTTCTCAACTGTAACGCCCGCCCAGTTGCCGACATATTGATTTGAGCCCGTCAGAGCGTTGAAAAGAGTTGTTTTGCCGCAGTTCGGGTTGCCCGCAAGCGCATATCTGAGATTCATCTTTCCACCTCCACGCTTATTTCGAGCGCCTCGCTTCGCCTTATGCTCAGCTCATAGCCTCTGACATTTATTTCAATCGGATCCCCGAGCGGTGCCTGCTTCCGCATAATTATCACCGCACCGGGAGTTATGCCCATGTCAATAATATGGCGGCGAACCGCACCCTTGCCGCCAAGCGAATCAACGATTCCTTTTTCTCCCGGTTTCATTTTATCAACAGTTTTCAGCATTTTCCATCTTCCTCTCCGAAACTCGTGCAGTTAACCGTGACTAATTAATCTAAACTAACTATACACCAATATTGCGGTTTTGTCAATGGCAATCCGCACAAATTATCTCCATCAAAGAGTTATTGAAACTATTGATATTGGCAAATCATTGTGGTATAATATGTTTTGTATTTTGAAACCGAAAGGATGTTTTGGAAATGAAAGAAATCACAAAAGATATGAAGATCGGCGAAATTCTCGATAATAACTCCGACCTTGCTCAGTTCTTCTTTGCAATGGGAATGCATTGCCTCGGCTGTCCCTCGGCAAGAAACGAAACGGTTGCTCAGGCTTGCATGGTTCACGGAACCGACGCTGATAAGCTCGTTGAGGATATCAACGATTATCTCGCAAAGAATGCTTAATCTTTCCGAAAGAATGCTCATGGCGGCGAAAATGGTAAGGCACGGCAGCGTTGTTGCCGATATCGGCACAGACCATGCCTACCTGCCCGCCTATCTCGTTCTGAACGGGATTGCTCCAAAGGCTCTTGCGTGCGATGTTCGCAAGGGTCCGCTTGCAAACGCTGAAAAAACGGTTGAGCATTACGGACTTGAGAAGCAAATCACCCTGCGGCTTTCGGACGGCTTTGACGAAATCGAGCCGTTTGAAGCGCAGGATTTTATTATCTGCGGCATGGGCGGCACTCTGATGGAGCAGCTCGTTTCACGGGCTTATTGGCTGAAAGACAGCTCAAAGCGTATTATCGTTCAGCCCCAATCCCACGCCGAGGATATCAGAAAATTTTTTGTTGAAAACGGTTTCAGAATACTTTTTGAGGACGCCTGCGTTGACTCCGGCAAGCTTTACTGCGCCATGGCGGCGGAATACACGGGCGATAATATTGAAAAATCCGTATCTTACATATACACGGGCGAACTGCCCTCCTGCCAAAAGAAAGAAGCCCGTCTCTATCTTCAGAAAATCGTATCAAGGCTCAGAAAAAAGGCAGAATCCGAGCGGCTTCACGGCTCAGCCGACGAAGCGGAAAGGCTTGAAAGAATCATTGCCGAAACGGAGGAGAAAATCAATGCAATGCAAACCGACGGTTAAAGATATTTATGATTATATCAATTCAATTGCGCCGTTTGACAGGCAATGCGAATGGGATAACAGCGGTCTGCTTGTCGGCAATCCCGACGCTTCGGTTAAAAAAATCGGCGTTGTGCTCGACATAACCTCCGATGCGGTTAAATACGCCGCAGAAAGCGGAATTGACCTCATAGTCAGCCATCATCCCGTTATTTTCAGAGCCGCAAAAAGATTTCTTGACGGCGACCCTGCATTTTTGCTCGCTCAAAACGGAATTTCGGCAATCTGCGCCCACACCTCGCTTGACATTGCAAACGGCGGCGTCAACGACGCACTTGCAGAAGCTCTCGGATTTGAAAATGCCGCTTCATTCTGCGAAGGCGAAGCGGAAATGCTCAGGGCGGCGGATATCAACGAAACCGACGGCGAAAGTCTTGCAAAACTTGTTGCGGAAAAGCTTTCGGCAGGCGTTCGCATTGCCGACTGCGGAAAAAGAATAAAAAGAGTCGCTCTCTGCGGAGGGAGCGGCGGCGATTTCATTGAATATGCGACTTCGGCAGGCTGTGATGCTTACATAACGGGCGACCTGTCTCACCACGATTTTCTCAAAGGCATTGAATGCGGAATAACATTGATTGCCGCAGGGCATTTTGAAACCGAGAATCCCGTTGTTGCCGTTTTATGCAAAAAGCTTAACGAAAGTTTTGACTGCGAAGCGGTTATTATACCGCAAGCATCACCCGTAAAATATTATTTTTAAGAGGAAAAAACTATGCCCCTTGACGGAATAACTCTGAATCTGTTAACAAAAGAGCTTTCACAATATATAATCGGAAGCAGAGTCGAAAAAATACACCAGCCCTCAAAAGATGAGCTGGTGTTCCATTTGCGCACCCGTGAGGGCGCATACCGCCTGCTTGTTTCGGCTTCGGCAAACAGCCCGAGGCTTCATCTGATATCGGGTGCTCCCGAGAATCCTGCTTCACCACCCATGCTCTGTATGCTGTTCAGAAAGCATCTGACAGGCGCAACCATAACGGAAATCCGTCAGCTCGGGCTTGACCGTGTAGTGTTTCTTGACTTTTCGGGAACAAACGAGATTGGCGACAGCGTAAATTTCACTCTCTGCGTTGAAATCATGGCAAAGCACAGCAATATAATTCTGATCAACGGCGACGGAAACATCGTTGACTCTGTAAAGCGAGTTGACTTTACACAGTCTTCGGTTCGTCAGATTCTCCCATCTCTGAAATACGAGCTTCCGCCCCGTCAGAACAAGCTTAATCTGACCGAAACCGACCCTGAAACGGTCGCAAAAGCGGTTGAGAACTGCACCGGAAAGCGTCTTTCGGGAGCAATATTAGAAACCGTTGAGGGCGCTTCTCCCTTGATATGTCGGGAGATTGCGGCGTTTGCCTGCGGAGATGACATCGCCGTTTCCGAAATGAACGGTTTTAACCGTGAACGGCTCGTTCAGAAGCTTTGCGAACTGCGTGAAGCTTTGCTCGGCGGCAACGGTAAGCCGACCATGCTGATGCGTGATTCCGTAAAGCCTTTTGACTTTACATTTATGG